>NZ_KQ960197.1:0-39609 GCF_001553125.1 Peptoniphilus sp. DNF00840 | reverse complement strand
CGGATTAAGTAAGTACAGAAAAAGTTTAATTAAAAGCAGTCACAAAGTTGGCTGTCTTTTTTAAATTGAATTTAAGAGAAGCTATAAAAGGATTAATCCTGAATCAATTTCATTAATATAGAAAACCATCTTGCACGAATATCTTATTACAAAAATTGCTATTTTCTAAATCTCGAACTTCTAAAATCGCAAACTCGCTTCGCTCAAACAATGGGATTTTAGCCGAAGTTCTTCGATTTGAAAATAAGACAATTTTTGACCTAGGATATTCTTAGCAAGATGGTTTACATTTGTAACTAAGTTAAATAGTTATGTAATAATTCTGTTTTTGTACTAACTTAGAAACAGAGAAATAGATACTCTAGAGATTATGTAAAACCTTAACTATCTAATTTGAAAATTTAAACAATAACTTAACAAGCAAAACAAAACTCCTCCCATGTTTAAATCCCACCAATAAGAGTAAGAATATTATGAGGTGTTTTATGGATATTAGATATATTAAAGCTTTTAATGACAATTACATTTGGACTATTGAGAAGGGTGGCAAGATTATTGTTGTTGATCCTGGCGACGCAGGTCCTGTTATTGATTATTTAAGGGGCAGAAATCTTGACTATATTATTTTAACCCACAAGCACATGGATCACGTTGGTGGTCTTGATGAACTTAAGATTAAATACGGACCAAGGGTTTATGGACCCATTGAAACTAGGAAATACAACGACGTGACTTTAAGGGATGGAGATGACTTTGAACTTCTTGGAGAAAACTTCAAGGTAATTTCAACTGGTGGCCACACTGAAGACCACATTTCCTATTTAGTTGATGGCAACTTATTTTGTGGAGATGCCCTCTTTCTTGCAGGCTGCGGCAGGGTCTTTACTAAGGACTACAAAAAGACCTATGAGGGTCTCAATAAGCTAAAAAGTTTAGCTGATGATACTCTGGTTTATCCTGGCCATGAGTATTCTCTTGCAAACTTAGAATTTGCCAAGTCTGTAATCTCCAATGGGGACTTGGATAGGGAATATGAAAGGGTAAAAAAGCTCAGAGAAGAAGGCAAGATTACTCTTCCATCAACAATTGGAAAAGAGAAAAAAATAAATCCCTTCTTCTTGGCAAGGGACTTAGATGAGTTTATTGAATTTAGAAATAAAAAGGATAATTTTTAAGTAAAAATCTGCAAAAGAAAAGTGCTGGTTAATAGGAAAACCAACACTTTTTTGTTTATAAAATTTCATCAACCAATACCACCAAGTATTGCACCAGCTATTAGGGCAATAATGGCAGCAGTTACATATACATATTTTGCTAATGGATAGTACCATCCTCCAATTTTCTTAGGGGAGCCTTCATTGACTGCAGCAAGGACATAATCTTTGCCTGCAACCCAAAGGAACATTATGCCTGCAAGGGCAGCTCCAAGTGGGCAAATGTAAATTGAAACAACGTCCATCCAACCACTTACTATGCCTTGAATCAAAATTGCAACAAGGCAACCAATTATGTGGATAATTGTAGTTGCAAGAAATCTTGACGCATTGAATTTTTCTTGTAGGTAGGCAACTGGTGTTTCGTAGAGGTTTATTATTGAAGATACTCCTGCAAAGAGAACGCAGATGTAGAAAATCATTCCAATAATTTTTCCAATAGGCATGCCGTTAAATACATGTACAAGGAAGATAAACATAAGACCAGGGCCACCAGTGTCAAGTGGTGCATCAGCTGCTGCCATGGCAGGTATGATTACAAAGGCTGCCAAGAGGGCTGCTATTGTGTCAAAAACTGCAACATTTCTTGCTGATGATGGAATACATTCATTCTTAGGAAGGTAAGATCCATAAATTACAGTGCCTGAGCCTGCTACTGATAAGGAGAAGAAGGCTTGTCCAAAGGCAAATATCCAAACCTTAGGATCCTTTAATCCTTCAGGATTTACTGTGAAGATATACTTATAGCCATTTGCAGCACCTGGAAGGAAGAGGATGTAGATTGCAAGTCCTACAAATAAAATGAATAGGGCTGGCATCATAATTTTGTTTGCCTTTTCAATTCCACCAGATACACCCATTACCATTATGGCGAAGCTTGCAAGTATTGCTACAACAACCCAGATGTTTGCACCAAAGGCTCTTGCTGTTAGGCCAAAGGTACCACCAATTACATCCATATCTTGTCCCATTTCATAAAGGTGACCTGATAGAGAAAGGAAGGTGTATTTAAAAATCCAAGCCATTACACAAGTGTAGCCTATAGCTAGTGCCAAAGAGCCAAGAACTGGGATAAGACCAATTAATTCGCCAGGCTTTTTGTTGCCAGTTCTTAATTCTGTACATTTTCCAAAGGCACCAACTGGTCCAGCATTTGCTGACCTACCTAGTGCCATTTCAGAAATTACTCCCGTTGATCCTATTAAGGTTACGAAGATAAAGTAAGGAATGAGAAAAGTCATCCCACCGTAAGTTGAAACCATTATAGGGAATCGCCAAATATTACCCATACCAACTGCGGACCCAATACAAGCTAGTATAAAGCCCCATTTGCTTTTAAAACCATCACGAGTTTTTAAGTTGTTATCCATAATTTTTCTCCTTAAAGGGTAATTTACCCCTCAACTAAGAGGGGCTTATTTAATTTTTGTATTTATAAAAAATTTAGAGAAATTTATTTTTCATCTTCAGAAGCTTCATAAGTTTCAAGGAAAGCGTGGAAGTGACGCATTGGAAGATTCTTTCCCTTGACTATTCTAATATTAGGAATAGTAGCACGATCTTCGTAAAGAGCCTTAACTGCTGCGATTACATAATCCATGTGTTCCTTAGAAAGTTGACTTCTATTTATTGCGAAACGAACTACGTTAGCTACTTCAGCTTGTTGTTCTGGAGTCTTTAGGTCATATTCCATTGAGTAGTTACCAAGTTCTGCAGTTCTAATTCCATATCTTCTTATTAATTCAACAGAGAAGCCTTGACCTGCAAAAGTTTCCGGTCCCCTCTTGTTGTCGAAGAATTCGTCCATGTTGATATAAACACCGTGACCACCAGCAGGAAGTACAACTCCCTTAACGCCAGCCTTGTAAAAACCTTGAGCAAGGTATTCACATTGTTTAACACGAGCATCAAGATAATCAAACTTAGCTGCTTCATAAAGACCTGCAGCAAGAGCCATAATATCTCTACCACTCATTCCACCATAGGAGTCGTTGCCGTAAGAAGAAATTTGTTTAACTTTTAAGAGGATACCTACATCAGTTTTAACTGTGCCATCTTCGTTAAAGTCAGAGAACTTCTTCCAGAATAGTCCCTTATCTCTAAAGGCAAGAACGCCACCCATATTTGCGTGTCCATCTTTTTTAAGTGATGCAGTAAAGCCGTCGCAGTAAGAGAACATTTCTTTTGCTATTTCTGGAATTGACTTGTCAGCATAACCTTCTTCATTAACCTTGATGAAGTAAGCATTTTCTGCCCATCTAGCAGCATCAAACATATAAGGTATATCATACTTGTGAGCAATTCTTGAACATTCTCTCAAGTTTGCCATAGAAACTGGTTGACCACAAACTGTATTGTTAGTAATAGTTGTGTAAATTAGTGGCACATTTTCAGGTCCTAGCTTAGTGATAAGTTCTTCTAGTTTTTCAGTGTCCATGTTGCCCTTAAATGGATTCTTTTCATAGTGACCATTTTCAGGAACTTCCCATAGCAATTTTTTGTTGTATAGGTTTCTTGGGATTGAACCCATTTGCTTGATATTACCTTCAGTAGTGTCGAAGTGACCATTAGAAGGGATAGTATAAATCTTTCCTGGTTCTCTAGCGTTTAATATTTTTTTGACAAGTTCGAATAAAACAGATTCAGCTGCACGACCTTGTTGAATAATAAAGGTATTTGGTCGTTCCATTTGGGCAGAGCCACCATTAAATAGGCCACCTTCATATTCGCAAAGGTAAACTTCGTCCATCATTTTTTCAACATCTTCGCAGTCAGTTCTTACAAGGTCGATGATTCTTTTTTGATCGTCGCCTCTTTCGAATACATCCCTAAAGGTATCGAGAAGGACATAGTAGCCCTTGTTTCTACCATAGGATTCATCTCCTAAGAACATCGCAGACCATTGAACGTCTGTCATGGCTGTAGTTCCTGAGTCTGATAGCATGTCAATAGTTAACATTCCTGCAGGGAAGGCAAATTCATTGTAGTGAGTAGCCTTAAGAGCCCTTTCCCTTTGTTCAACTGTTACATTTGGGATATTCTTTGTTACATAAGTGTAGGAATGTGGTGTAGGTACGTCTAATTGATACTTTTTCATAAAAAAACCTCCATATAATAATAAAAAAGTTATAGAGGAACCCCGGTCATTAATATAAAATTAACTAGCGGACAGTATCCTATAGAGAACCCCGGTCATTAAAAATTTAACTAGCGGACAGCACTCCAGATAATGTTTATTATCTATGCAACAGTTTACATTATGAAAAAATATTTGTCAACAACAAACTGCATTAATACAAGCTTTAGCTAGGGTTATAAGATGAAGAAAAACATTTGCAAATTGAGAAATCAAAACAAAAAAAGACCTCCAAAAATTGGAGATCTTAAAAATTTTACACTTTATTTTTCAACTGAAGCTGAGTAGTTTTTTTCGATAGAGTCGTCAAGCATCTTTGTAAATTCTTCTGCACTTTGATTTACATTTAGTCCTTCAGTAAGGGCTCTTGAGTAAGAAGCAATTACGCCCCTGTTCTTTCTAAGTTTTTCGTTGGCTTCATCTCTTGAGTAGCCACCAGATAGGGCAACGATCCTAACAGTTTGATCAAATTCGTAAAGGTCTTCGTAAAGATTTGCTTTTTCTGGAAGACTTAACTTAAACATTACATAAGTGTCCTTGTCTAGTTTTTTAAGTTCTTCAACAAGATATTTTTTAAGGACTTCTTCGATTTGTCCCTTGTCCTTAGCGTGAATATCAACTTCTGGCTCGATAATAGGAACAAATCCTGCTGCGGAAATTTTCTTTGCGTAGTCAAATTGTTGTTCAACCACTTTTTTAATGGATTCTTCATTAAGTTCCTTTACAAGAGAACGCATCTTAGTTCCGAAGATATTTCTTTCCTTTGCATTGGCAAGAAGTTCGTCAATGTGTTTGAAAGGCTTCATAAGTTGAGCACCGTCTTTTTCTTCATCAAGACCTTCGTCAACTTTAAGGATTGGAACAATGCCCTTTTCTTCCCAAAGGTAGTCGCCAGTGAACTTGCCGTCGATTTTTGAGTTCATAGTAACCTTAAATAGGATTGCAGCTAAAATTCTATCAGATGTAAAGGCCTTATCCTTTATAATTCTCTTTCTCATTTCGTGAACTTGTTCAAACATTTCTTCTTCGTTTGAATAAGCATCTTCAGTCACACCATAATTTAATAGGGCCTTTGGTGTTGATCCACCAGATTGGTCAAGAGCAGCAATGAATCCCTTGCCATTTTTCATTCTTTCAAATTGTTCTTTGTTCATTTTTACCTCCAAAAGTCTAGACTTCTAATTACTTCTAATTATATAATAAGTAGACATAGTTGACAAATCACAAAATTTTGAGGTGAACATGAAGTATTACGCAGTTAGAATAGGAAGAAATCCTGGCATCTATCACACCTGGGATGAGTGCAAGAGAGAAACCATGGGCTTTAAGGGAGCAAGTTTCAAAAAGTTTTCCACTCGTGAAGATGCTGAGGCTTTTATAAATGAAATAGAAGAAAAGAAGAAGGAGTCAGCAGAAAAGGACGAGCTTGTAGTTTACGTCGATGGATCCTATAGGGACAGCGACAAGTCCCACTCCTATGGTGTCTATATGTTTAATGATGAAGAAGAATATACTTACTCAAAGAGATTTTTCAAGGACTCAGACATGAGGAATGTGTCAGGAGAAATCAAGGGAGCCATGCGTGCCATGGAAGAAGCAGCAAAGCTTGGCAAGAAAAAAATCTACCTTCACTACGACTACGAAGGCATAAGGTCATGGGCACTTGGTTTTTGGAAGACGAATAAAGAAGGAACAATATATTACAAGGACTTTTATGATTCCATAAGGGACAAGTTGGAAGTAAAATTTATAAAAGTTGAGGCCCACACTGGGGTCAAGTACAATGAGTTAGTTGATAAACTTGCAAAGGAGGCAAAATGAGAAAATCTTGGGATGAATATTTTATGGAGATAACACAAATGGTTGCAACAAGGTCCACTTGCGACAGGGCCTTCGTAGGCTGCGTCCTTGTGAACTCGGACAACAGGATAATTTCAACAGGCTACAATGGATCAGTGACAGGCAACCCCCACTGCGATGAAATTGGACACACAATGCGTGATGGTCATTGCATAGCCACAATCCACGCAGAGATGAATGCCCTCCTATACTGTGCTAAGGAAGGAATATCAGTTAGGGGAGCCAAGGCCTATGTAACTCACTTCCCTTGCCTTAACTGCACCAAGGCCCTTATCCAAGCAGGCATAGGAGAAATAATTTATCACGAAGCCTATAGGGTGGACGACTACGCTATGGAACTTTTGGAAAAGAATAAGATTATCTTAAAACAAATTTAAAAATTACAAAGACGAAGAGAGACCTGGGATTAATTCCTAGGTTTTTTGATTAAAGTTTTTTTATCAACAAGCTGGGTAATTAATATCTGTAAGAAATTATATTTACACTATTATTTAAAATAAAGGAGGACGAATTGAAAAACTTTTTGAAGGAATTTAAGGAATTTATTTCCAAGGGTAATGTAGTTGATATGGCCTTCGGTGTAATCATAGGTGGGGCCTTTGGTAAAATTGTTGCAAGTCTTGTGGAAAACATTTTGATGCCAATTATTGGTATCTTAATTGGCGGAGTAGATTTTACTAATTTAAGTATTACAGTAGATCATGCCGAAGTTAAATACGGGGAATTTTTGCAATCAGTTTTTGACTTTCTAATAATAGCATTTGTAATATTTATAATGATGAAGCAAATTGCAAAAGCTAAAAGTAAATTAAAAAGACAAGAAGAAGCTCTAGATCCAACAGAAAAGGTGTGTACTTTCTGTAAATCAACAATTGATATTAATGCAACAAGATGTCCGCATTGTACATCTGAGTTAGGAAGTGCGGAATGAAAAAGTGGGCATTAGTCTTAGAAGGTGGAGGAGCTAAGGGTGCCTACCAAGTAGGTGCCTACTTCGCCCTCATGGAAATGGGATTTGATTTTTCGAAAATTGTTGGAACTAGCATAGGTGCCTTTAATGGAGCCATGTTTGCTCAAGGAGATGCCTATGAATGTTTTAAAGCCTGGAAGAGCCTAGACTTTTCTGCCTTTGAAACTGAGTTACAAGAAATTGAAAAAGATGATAATTTATTTTCAAAAATTGTAGATAAGCTTCGTGAACACGACATAAAAGTTCCTGAACTTACTAGGTCACCCTATCCTCTCTACAAGTTAGTGGATCAGTTCATCAATGAAGATAAGCTTAGAAGGTCTGATATTGATTTTGGTATGTGTACAGTGAATGTATCTGACCTCAAAGTTGAGAGATTATTTAAGAAGGATATTAAAGAGGGCCTTTTAAAGGACTATATTATCGCCTCTTGTTATCTTCCTTTTTTTAAATTACAACGTCTTCACGGCAAGTATTTTATTGACGGTGGCTTTGCATCACCTGCTCCTATGGAGATGATAGATGAAGACACAGATATTGTCCTAGTAAGACTTTCAAGGCTTCCTCTCAAAAACATCGAAAGGGCAAGTTATATAATTAAGGCAAATAAAAATCTTGGGTCATCCCTTGGCTTTGACAAGGAAAAGGCTGACGACCTAATAAAACTTGGCTACTTCGATGCCTTTAAGGCTGTTAAGGGTCTCAGGGGAGAAGACTACTATATTATGCCTCTTGACGAAGGAGAGAGCCTAAAGTATGTTTATAGGCTCCTAAAGGATAAGGTCAAGGAAAGTGAAAGCAAGATTGCAAGGATAATCTTTGAAGACTATGCTCCAAGGCTTGCAGAAGAACTAGAGATGCCAGAAAGCTTTAGGTATGATGACCTCTTATATATGCTCCTTGAAAGAGAAGGCAACAAGAGACAGATTGACAGGTTTAGAATTTACACAGTAGAAGAATTTATGAGGGAGATAGAAAATGCCAACTGACCAAGACTTAAATTTAGAAAAAATTAAAGCCAAGGTGCAAGAGATAAAACCCATGCCCATTGACGTGAAAAATAGGTTTTCCGTCATGATTCCTCTTATAAAAAAAGATGGGAAAATTCATCTTCTCTTTGAGGAGAGGGCCTTTACTCTAAGAAATCAACCTGGAGAAATTTCCTTCCCAGGAGGCAGGATTGAAGAGGAAGAAAGTCCAAGGGATGCTGCTCTTAGGGAGACTTCAGAAGAGCTTTTAATTTCAGAAGATGAGATTGAAATTTATTCTGAGGGTGACTTTGTAGTAAATCCCTATGCAGCAATTATTCACAGCTTCATTGGAGAAATAAAAAGAGACTTTGACAAAATATCTCCATCAAGAGATGAGGTGGAGAAGGTTTTTACAATTCCACTTTCTTATTTTTTAGAGACCGAACCAAGATCCTATAAGATCGACTTAAGGGTTGAGAGGAACGAAGACTTTCCCTACCACCTGATTCCCAATGGTGTCAACTACAAGTTCAGAAGGGGGAGAGAAGAAGTCCTCTTTTATGAATATGATGGCAAGATTATTTGGGGCTTCACTGCTAAGATGGCTAGACGTTTTGTAGAAAGGCTAATGTCATAAATTAAAAAATCAAAAAGATGAAAAGCTTAGAAAATTATTTTGATTTTAATTTTTTAAGCTTTTTATTTTTTTGGAGTAAAACAAGCCTCTTATAAGAAATAAGGCTTAGAAAAACTTTAAAATTCACTTACTAAAATGATCTTTTTATCAAAAAATTAATAAAATAAGGAAAGTATCATAAGATTTTGTAATATAAACGTAATACTTTATAAAAAATCCCTAAATTTCAAGCTTTGAGAGGGATTTTATTTTTATTTTAAAATAGATTTAATTGACGCAAATTTTAAAATGGCTTAATCAAGCCATTTGTAGAGAGATTTACAAAAAAGTTACAAAAAATTGACAAATCTTATTTTTTTTAATATACTCTTAAAAGATTAGAAAAAGTTACAAAGTAGTAACAAAATTTACAAGTTTGTAACTGAATTTATGGAGGTAATATTTTTGAATAAACAGAACATTTTTAGAAATGCGAAATTTATGCTGATTGTCCTAGCTCTTGTGTCAATCCTTACAATGGGTTTTAGCACGGCTCTAGGTAAAAACGTTGAATTAAATATTAATGGAAAGACTAAGATAGTATTCACATATGAAAAAACAGTAGGAGACTTCTTGGAAAAAGAAGGCATTGTTCTTAAGAACAAGGACCTTGTAAGCCCAGGTCTTGATGAAGAGATTACTAAGGACACAAAGATCCTTATTACTTCACCAAAGTCTTATCACATAAAAGATGGAAACAAGACACTAATAGCTGAAGCAAATGGATACACAGTTGCTGATGTACTTGAAAATCTTGACATAAAACTAAACAAGCTTGACAGAGTTTCCCTTCCTCTTGATGAAATTGCTAAGCAAGGAATGGAAATCAAAATTGATAGAGTTGTTGAAGAAAATTTAGTTAACAAAGTTGAAATTCCTTTTGAAACAGAAACTCGTGAAAACAATGAAATGTTTAAGGATGAAAAGAAAGTTATCACTAAGGGACAAGTTGGAGAAAAGGTAGAAAACCTAAAGAACACTTATGTAAATGGAAATTTAGAAGCTACTGAAGTCCTAAAGAGTGAAATTACTAAAGAGCCTGTAAAGGAAGTTGTAGAAGTTGGAACTAAACAAGGATCTGCTGCTCCTAATGGAAAGTCAGCTAAGAGAGTAATTATTATGCAAGCTACTGCTTATGACCCTTCTGCAGGTTCAAGGACTGCTATGGGAACAAGGGCAAGAGTTGGTGCAGTTGCTGTTGACCCTAGGGTTATCCCACTAGGTTCAAAGCTTTACATTGAAAGTATGGATGGCTTTCCAACTTATGGTTACGCTACAGCAGAAGATACTGGTGGAGCAATTAAGGGAAATAGAATTGACTTATTCTACGGCACAAGTTCCCAAGCTAGAAATTTTGGAAGAAGAAACGTAAAAGTTTATGTACTTGATTAAGAGGGTCCTGGTAACAGGACTTTTTTTATTGCTTACTTTTAAGCTATTAGAGATAAAGACTTAATAAGTTATAGACTTAGAAAAATTATTTATAAAAAGTATAAATTATAAAATTCTAAAGGATTAATAAAAAAATTTGAAATTAATCACCAATCAAAAATTTATTGCTCCTAAATACGAAGTAAAAATAATTTATAAATTTGTGATTAGTCATTTAAAAGAACCAATATTTAACTTATAATGTAGGTGAGGATGATTTTATGAAATTAATTGAACATGAACTCGTCGATAGATATATTTATTATTTGCAAAGATACATCCCCTATGACAAGCAAGAGGCTGCCAAAGAGGATTTTTTAAATATACTGAGAGATAGACTTCCGGAGATTTATACAGAAGAAGACATAAAAAAAGAATTAAATAGGATGGGGAACCCTTATGAGTTTGCAGGAGCCTATAGCGACTCAGGCAACTTCCTCTTAAGTGGAAAGAATTATGAAATCTTTAAGGCCTTTTTAAAGATACTTTCAATTTCTGCCCTTCTTGGTCTTGTAGCATTTACCTTTAACTACTTTAGACGCTTTCAAGGGACAAATTTGTTTGACATCTTAAAGAGTCTTGTAGTTAGCATTTTCATATTGAGCCTTTTGCCATCTTGGATTTGCGAAAAGATTAAGACTACAAAAATCTTAAAGGCCCTTATGGATGAATGGGACATAGAAAACCTCTACGAGTCCAAAAAGTTAAAGCTAGAGGTCTATGAGATAGGTCTACTTATGGTGAAGTTTTCCATGTACTTTATGCTACAAGTTTACATCTTGACTGCCAGCATAAATATTTCCAAAGCTACTTATTTCTTTGTCATGTTTTTATTTTTTATCAATGTGCTTTCTGTAAATATTAAATTTTCAGAGAACACAATTTTTTCAAAGACAATGTATGTGGAATATTTTGTTGACATCTTTAGCATCATTAGTTTGATCTTTTTAACAAGCTATCACATGCCAAGAGTCTTTGGCACAAATATAATAATTCTATGTAATATTGTTAATTTAGTTTTAAATTCTTACACTATTTCCAAGTCTAAAAATATACTCCTATCGCGAAAAAAGAGAAAGAAAAACAGAAAAAGAAACAAAAAAGACAGAGATTAAACTCACTGAGTAATCCCTGTCTTTTTAATTTCTTATAAAGTTAATCTAGATTTTCTTTTAGGTATTTAATAATGTCTAGTGATTCATAAAGAGGCTTGTCTCCAATGAAGAGACAAGGCACTTGCTTTTTGCCGCCTTTTTCAATTAAATATTCACGAGCTTCTTTATCTTGATCAATATTTTTTATTTCTACAGAGTCAATGCCAGCATCTTCCATGAAGGCTTCTACCTTTTTACAGAAAGGGCAAACTGTTCCGACATAAAGTGTTAATTTTTCCATAATATCCCTCCAAGTCTTTTTTACCCAATTAAAAATAAAGAAAACAAGGGCAGTATTTAAAAGATATGAGATTTTTGGTATAATAACATAGATTCGAGGTGATATTGTGGGATTTTTTGACAGTCTTGATGGCAATTTAGATGACCTACTTGGGAATCTAAATTACCTAAAGAAGAAAATTGTGACTGAGTCGCAAGAAATTAAAAAGGCAGCAAGGTTGAGATACGAACTTTTAAATGAAGAGAGAAAGCTAAGCGAAGCCTTTGAAAAGCTTGGCAAGCACCAATACCATGCTCTAAAGGGTGAGGGGTCTAATCTCAATGTAAGTGAGACTCTGCAAGAAATAGAGAGGTTAGAGTCAAGAATTTCTTCACTAAAGATGGGCCTTGACTTAAGTGAAAAGACATCTGGCATAAATTTTGCAGAAGATAATGCTAGCCAAGATGCTTATGAGTCCTCTTCAATTTTTGTAAGAGATGAAGAAGATACTTCTCATGAAGAAGACCAGGGCTCAATAATTTTTATAGAAGAAGATGAAGATGAAAATAGATAAAGAATTTGTTGAAATAGACGGTATAAAAACTGCATATATTAAGAGGGAGGGTGGCGAGAAAGTTCTTCTTATCCTCCACGGTTGGGGTGCATATATTGAATCAATTATGCCGATTTTTAATGCCATCCCTGATAGTTACACAGTTTACGCCTATGATGCGCCAGGCTTTGGAGACAGCGAAGACCCAAAAGAAGTCATGGGGACTTATGATTATTATGAATTTCTCTTAAAGTTTTTGGACCACTTTAATATTAAAAAGGCAACTTTTGTGGGTCACTCCTTTGGGGGCAAGACTCTTACGATTTTAGGGTCAAGAAATAAGGACAGGGTTGAAAAGCTTATAATAATCGATGCATCAGGAGTCCTTCCCAAGAGGAAGATGTCCTATTATGCCAAGGTCTATTCCTTTAAGGCAGCAAAAAAATTCTATATGCTAACTCATGGCAATAATGAAGAGACCATGGCAAAGTTTTATAAAAATCATGGGTCTGATGACTACCAGGCAGCAGATGGAATTATGCGTAAGTGCTTTGTAAAGGTGGTAAATGAGTCCACAAGAGAGGAATTCAAAAACATTGATGCAGAAACCCTCCTCATTTGGGGAGATAAGGATGAGGCAACTCCTCTTTATATGGGTAAAATTTTTGAAGAAGAGATAAAGAATTCTGGCCTAGTTGTCCTAGAGGGGGCTGGACACTATTCCTACCTTGACAAGTTTGGCCAATTTAATGCAGTTATTAATTCGTTTTTAGGTTAGGAGATTTTCATGGAATATTTTTTACAGAGACTGCCAATTTACTTAATAGATTTTGTTATTATATGCCTGGCACTTTATTATTCCCTAATTAGGAGTAACTTTCCCATTCACATGCTCCAATTAGAGGGCTACGACAATGATGAATACAAGACATTCTTAAAGAACAACAAGGAAAAGATGAACAAGTTGGTCTACAAGTTGGAGAAAAATCAAAAGACTCCCATAGTTTGGACTGACAGGGCAAAGAGGCTTCTAAAGAAGCACAAGCTTGTTAATTATATTGCCTTTGTCCTTGTAGTTGTTTTTTCATTGGGAATTTTTGATGGGTCAGGATCCTATGTGATTTCAATTTTAGTTACACTAATCCTGTCATTTTTAATTTACTTTTACCAATATAGGCTACTTATCTTGACAAACAAGTGGGCAAAACCTACTGAAGACAAGATAAATATGGGCTTTTACAAGTCAGCTCAGGCAAAAATAAAAAAGTACAAGGAAGAAGAAGGCTTAAGGGTCCTTGGAATCACAGGATCCTTTGGAAAGACTTCAGTTAAGTTTATTTCAGACACAATTTTATCTGAAGGTCTAAGGGTTAAAAACACACCATCATCCTTCAACACTCCTATGGGTCTTTCAAAAATCATCAACAACGAACTTGAAAGAGACAGGGAAGTTTTTATAGCAGAGCTTGGTGCCAAGGTGCCAGGAGAAATCCACGAAGTTGCAGAGCTTGTCCAACCAGATATTGGGATAATAACTGCTATTGGACCAACTCACATGCATCTTTTTAAGACAATTGAAAATATACAAAAAACAAAGTACGAGTTAATTGAAGACCTGCCAGAAGATGGGGTTGCAATTTTTAACTACGACAATGACTATGTTAAACCTCTTGCAGACAAGACTAAGAAAAAAACTTACAGGTATGGAACAAAGGACTTTGACAAGCTAGATGTCTATGCCGATGACATAAGGGTAAGTGAAACTGGGTCAGAATTTGTCCTCCACATTAAGGGAACAGGAGAAATTAAGTGCTCCACAAGACTTCTAGGAGTTCACAACATTTCCAACCTTCTTGCAGCTGCAACTGCTGCCTATGTCTTGGGACTTAGCCTAGAGGAAATTCAAAGGGGGATTTCCAAGGTTGAGCCAGTGGAACACAGGCTTTCACTTATTCCATCATCAAATAACACCATAGTTATTGACGATGCCTTTAACTCAAACCCAGTGGGCTTTAGGGCGGCTCTTGATGTTTTAAGAGGTTTTAAGGACCATAGGAAGATAATAATAACGCCAGGTATGGTTGAGCTTGGAGATATGGAAGAAGAAGAAAATAGAAAAATAGGTCAAGTTATGGCAAGTGTCCTTGATTTTGCAATTTTAGTTGGCAAAAAGAGAACTCTTCCAATCTATGAAGGCCTTAAGGATAAAAATTTTGATGAAGAAAAAATTTATAGGGTTTCTTCACTAGACGAGGCAACTAAGGTTCTCGCAAAGATTTCAATGGCGGGAGATGTCGTTCTCTTTGAAAATGACCTTCCTGACAATTACAATGAGGAGTGAAAAAATGGAAAATATAGGTGTAATCTTCGGTGGAAGATCCGTTGAACACGAAGTTTCTGTTATTACAGGAATGCAAGTTATTGAAAATATGGATAAGTCTAAATACAATCCTATTCCAATTTATATTACAAAAGATGGCAAGTTTTTGTCAGGAGAAAGCTTAAAGAACTTTAAGTCTTACAAGGACCAAGACTTTCACGATGGGGTAGAAGTTTTCTTCAAGCCAGAATATGGCAACAAAAACTTATACTATGTAAAGCACAATCCAAAGAAACTTTTTAAGGCAGAATACGATTCAATAGAAGTTTACAAAAAAATTGATGCAATATTCTTTGCCCTACACGGAACTTTTGGAGAAGATGGATGTACCCAAGGACTTTTTGAACTTATGGGGATGCCTTACACTGGCTGTGGCGTTATGTCTGCTGCTGTTGGTATGGATAAGGTTACTATGAGAAAGGTCTTTGAATCAGAAAATATTCCAATGACAAAATACAAGTACTTCTATAGGGAAGAACTTAAAAACCTAAAAGGTCTTATAGAAAAGTGCAAGGACTTAAACTTTCCACTTTTTGTTAAGCCAGCAAATCTTGGCTCATCAATAGGGATTTCAAGAGTAGAAAATGCCCTTGACCTTTCAAAAGCTCTAGAAGTTGCAGCCCACTACGACAGAAAAATTATTGTTGAAGAAGCTGTTGTAAATCCAAGAGAAATTAACGTTGCAGTCCTTGGTTACGAAAATGACCTAAGGGTTTCTGCAGCAGAAGAACCTCTTGGATTTAAGGACCTTTTAAAGTATGAAGATAAATATGTTTCTGGCTCAAAGGGAGCTAAGTCATCTCAAAAGCACCAAAACAAAAAACTTCCAGCAGAACTTAAGCCAGAACTTGAAAAAGAAATTAAAGAACTTGCAAAAAAAGCCTTCTCAGCAATTGATGGTGCAGGTGTGGCAAGGATTGACTTCCTTGTTGATGGCGACAAGGCCTATGTAAATGAAATCAACACCCTCCCAGGTTCTATTGCCTTCTACCTTTACGAGGTTGATGGACTTATGATTAAGGATTTAATCACAAGACTAATTGAACTTGGCAAGGAAAGACATAGTGAGAGAGCTGCAAATAACTATTCAATTGATTCAAATTTATTTAATATGACAAGTTATGGAGCAAAGATTTAATGATTAAAGAAAAGATTTTAGAACTTATTGAAAAGTCAAAGCCAAGGACAAAGGATGAACTTGCCAGATTATTCAAAATAAAAAGCAAGGAGAAAAAAGAATTTAATAGGATCCTTGAGGAACTCGAAAAAGAGGGCCTAATTTTTATGGACCACAGGAAGAAGTACAGACTTGTGGACAATGACAAATTCTTTTTTGGAAAACTTCAAACAAATGCCAAGGGTTTTGGATTTTTAATAAGCGAAAATCTTGACGAAGATATTTATATATCAAGAAACAACCTTATGGATGCTTTAAATGGCGACGAAGTCATCGTCAGAAGATATAGGGACTCCTTTGGCGACAAGCCAGAGGGCAAAGTCCTATCCATTGTGAGAAGAGTTAACAGCAAATTTGTTGGAGTCTTTCAAAACAAAAAGGACTTTGGCTTCGTTGTATCTGATGAGAGCAAGATGGCAATGGACATTTACGTTCCTAAGAAGAAATTTAAGGGGGCAAAAAATGGTCAAAAGGTTGTTGTAAAAATAGAAAAATGGCCAGAGGCAAATAAAAAGCCTGAGGGAAGAATAGTAGAAGTCTTGGGCTATCCAGAAGACCCCGATGTTGATATTCTTTCTGTAGCTGCAGGTCTAGACCTTCCAATGGAATTTTCTAAGGCTGCCCTATCTGAAGCAAGGAGTATTCCACAAGAAGTTAATGAAGATGACTTAAAGGGCAGAAGAGACTTAAGAGATCTTATGACTTTTACAATTGATGGTGCCGACTCCAAGGACTTTGACGACGCAGTTTCACTTGAAGTTGCAAAAAATGGCAACTACGTCTTAGGAGTTCACATTGCAGATGTTGCCCATTATATTGAAGAGTATTCAGCTCTAGATGAAGAGGCCTTCAAGAGGGGAAACTCAGTTTACCTTTTAAACAAGGTCATACCCATGTTGCCCTTTGAACTTTCCAATGGAATTTGTTCCCTTAATGAAGGTGTAGATAGGTTGACCCTATCTGTCCTTGCAGAAATTGACAAGAAGGGCGAAGTAGTAAAATATGAAATCCTTGAGTCTGTAATCAATTCTAAGAGAAGGCTAGTTTATGAAAATGTGTCTGACTACTTAGAAAAAAATATTTCTCATCCATCCCTAAAGGGGCTTGAGAAAACCCTAGACAAGATGTATGAACTTGCAAAAATCTTGGAAGACAAGAGGGAAAAGGGCGGTGCCATAGACTTTGACATACCAGAAGTTATCATTGAAGTTGATGATAGAGGTTGGCCACAAAATATCCACAAGAGAGATAGGAGATCTGCTAACAAGCTCATAGAAGACTTTATGTTAATGGCAAATGTCTGTGTGGCAAAGGAATATTATTTTAATAAAATTCCATTTTTATACAGGATTCACGAGAGACCAAAGGATGAAAAAATTTCAGAACTCAACTCCTATTTGAGACCTCTTGGCTACATGATTAACTTTGATGAAAAAGTTGAGCCAAGAGATGTACAAAAGGTACTTGAAAAGGCAAAGGGGACTAAGGAAGAGATGTTTATCTCCACTATGACCCTAAGGTCTATGGCAAAGGCGAGGTACTCTGCAGTAAACGACATCCACTTTGGTTTGGCATTTGACCACTACTCCCACTTCACTTCACCAATAAGAAGGTATGCCGACCTCACCATCCACAGGATTATAAAGAAGAAGATCCAAGGCAAATTATCCAAGGGCGACATTACAAACTTAAAGGCAATATTGCCTGACATAGCAGAGCAAGTTTCTAAGACAGAAAAAGTTGCCCAAGATGCTGAAAGACAAGTGGAAGACATTAAGATGGCTGAATATATGTCTGAGAGAATTGGAGAAGTCTACAAGGGTAGGGTTTCATCTATCACAAACTTTGGAATGTTTGTGGAACTTGACAACCTAATCGAAGGACTTGTGGGCTACAGGTCAATGGATGGCTACTACGAATTCGACCAAGACAACTACAGGGCAATTGATTACAGGACAAAAAAAGAATTCCACATTGGCGATGACGTTACAATAAAAGTTGCAAATGTTGACCTCATTATGGGCAAGATTGATTTTAAAATGGTAGGTGATGAAGATGAGTAAGGAAAAAAACGATGCAATAGCAAACAATAAAAAAGCCAGCCATCTTTATTTTATCGAGGATACTTATGAAGCAGGTATTGAACTTGTGGGGACTGAGGTCAAGTCCATAAGGGCAGGCCACGTCAACATCAAGGATGCCTACTGCGACATCAACAAGGGAGAAATTTTTGTATCAGGCATGCACATTTCACCCTACGAGCAGGGAAATATTTACAATGTTGACCCCATGAGGAAGAGAAAACTTTTGATGCACAAGGCAGAAATCCTTCGTCTAGAAAAAGTTAAAACCCAAGAGGGCTACACAATCATTCCCCTAAAAGTTTATCTAAAGAGGGGAAGAGTCAAAGTCTTAATTGCCAAGGCAAAGGGTAAGAAGCTTTGGGACAAGAGAGAGACAATGAAGAAGAGAGAAGTAGACAAGAGACTTCGCCAAGCAACGATGTATTAATTTTTAATAACTTGTGCTTTAATAAAAATTAATTGCTAGGAAGTTCATTAAATTTTGAAAATTAAAAGTTGAAAATAAATTATTAATTAACGCTCAGTCATGGGCGTTTTTATTTTGCATTTACAATTAAAGAAATTTTATTGACAAAATAAATAATGATGATAAAATTCTATTTAGATAGATATCTAAATAGAAAGGGCTTTAATTGTGAAAAAATTTTTCAAATTATTTTTGCTAGGAATGATATGTTTTGCATTATCACAGCTGTGCTTGCGATTGCCTCTCCTAAAATTATTAAATAATAATTTATGGATCAACAACTTTCAAAGTTTTTATCCACTATTATATGGATTTTTAATCACCCTGAGTGCTGGGCTCTTTGAAGAGGGCGGAAGATTTATTTTTAGGGATAAGTTTTTAAAGGAAAGTAACAGCAAGTCAGATGCAATTATTTTTGGGTTAGGTCATGGGCTTATTGAAGCAATGTTTGTTATTCTTGTGAGTTCTGGCAACCTAAACTTAATGACTAGTTCTGAAATTTTTTTAGGATTATATGAAAGATTGTTAGCGGTGATCTTTCATATTGGTATGACTGTGTTAATATGGCTTGGATTTAACAGAATGGAAAAATACAGATATTTAATTCTAGCGATTTTATTACATGGTTTTTTTGATTATTTTATAATATTAAAGAATACTTTTGGATTTAGCAATTTGATTTTGTACGGAATTTGGACCTTGATTTGTATATTTATCTTAATTTTCATTTTTAAAATTAACTTAGGAGGGAATAGGAATGAAAAAATTTAAAATTTTAACTTTAACAGCTCTTGTATTACTTTTGGTTGCCTGTGGTTCTAAGACTAAAAAAATGTCAGATGAGGATTTTAATAAGTATCAAAAAGAAGCTCAAGCTGCAATAAGTTTAGTCAATGAGAGAAAAACAGATGAATTTATTGATTTGACAGAAAAATCACTGGGATTTAAAAAAGAAATTTTGGAAGAAGGCTATAAAAATCTTGAAAAAAATGGAAAATTTGTAGAGTTTGGTGATGCTAAGGGAATCTATGAAGAGGATAAGAATTCAGGAACAAGTTATTCTACTATTTTACAAAAGGTCAAGTATGAAAAGAAGGATGTCCTTTTTAGGGTAAGTTTTAATAAGGATGATAAAATAGTTGGAATATTTTTCAAGTAAATTGAAAATAAATTATTAATTAACGCTCAGTCATGGGCGTTTTTTTATTTTTAATTATCTTATTAGCTTTTAATGATATAATAAGCCTAGGTGATATTATGGCTTTTATCGAAGTTAAAGACCTCTCAAAAGTTTACACAATTGGTGAAAGGTCTGTTATGGCTAATGATAAATTAAATTTTGAAATAGAAAAAAATGAGTTTGCAATTATTCTTGGTGCATCAGGTGCAGGCAAGTCAACTTTTCTAAATATTTTGGGAGGTCTTGACACAGCGTCTTCTGGAGACCTCTTAGTTGATGGGAAAAATATTGCAAAGTATAGTGAAAGAGAACTTACTACTTATAGGCGTTACGATATGGGCTTTGTTTTTCAATTTTACAATTTGATTCCAAACTTGACAGCTCTTGAAAATGTTGAGCTTGCCAGTCAAATTGTAAAGCATGCTAAGGACCCAGTTGAAGTTTTAAAGTCTGTGGGCCTAGGCGAGAGGATGGATAACTTCCCATCACAATTATCTGGTGGAGAGCAACAAAGGGTTTCAATTGCTCGTGCCATTGCAAAAAATCCCAAGCTTTTATTGTGTGATGAGCCAACAGGTGCCCTTGACTACAAGACTGGTAAGCAAATTTTAAAACTCTTGCAGGACCTTACGAGGACAACAGACACCACTGTGGTCCTTATAACCCACAACTCTGCAATTAAAAATTCAGCGGACAGGCTAATTGAAATTTCTGATGCTAAGGTCAAGGATATTTTTGTTAACGACAAGCCAAGGGACATTATGGATATAGAATGGTAGGTGGAGTGTGAAAGCTCGCGACAAGGATAATCTCAGGGAGATAAAAAATTCTCTTCCAAGATTTATCTCAATAATGATAATTGTCTTTCTCGGAGTTTTTGTCTTGATTGGACTTATTTCCACAGGCAAGATTATGAGGAAGACAATTGATGATAAAATTGAAAAATTAAATCAAGAGGACATAAAGATTTCCGTTCCCATTGGACTTGAAGATAAAGACCGACAAATTATTGAGGACCAGGATGACATCAAGGAGCTGGAGTATGGCTACGACAAGGATGTCTTTCTTGCTGGCGATCCAACTGTTATAAAAGTTTTAAATATGCCCTATGAAATTTCCAAGCCAGAAATAATTGAGGGAAGAGAGCTTAGGGGTCCTGATGAAATTATTTTGGATGCCAGGATGAAAAGAACTGGGAGCAAAATTGGGGACACAATAAGATTTAAGGAAGACAAGGACAAGGATGAGGGTAAGACCCTAAAGAGACTTTCCTTTAAGGTAGTTGGCTTTGCAAATTCTTTGGACTTTCTTCAAGAGAACAATACAGCCTATTCAGAAAGAGGTTATGGTAAGATTTCTTATTTTGCCTACATCGACGATGGAAACTTCTCTGGGGATCCAACTCTTGCCAAGATAAAGTTTTTGGGGACTGAAGGCTTAAATACTGCAGATAAGAAATATGTTGACTACATGGACAAGAAGAAGAGGACTCTAAAAATTGACTTGAAGTCTAGGCCCAAGGAAAGACTTGCCTCCATCCAGGGAGAAATTTCTGGTAAGATCACCGATGCAGAGGACAAGATTAGCGATGCAGAAACTAAGTTGTCTGATGCAAGGGACAAGCTAGTCAAGGGTCGAGAAGACTTAAACAAGGGTAAGTCTGACTACAAGAAGGGCCTTGATAAGTACAATAAGGAAAAGGGCAAGGCAGAGTCAGAAATTTCCAAAAACAGAAATAAACTTTACAAGGCATCTGTGGAAATAGATGATGGTGAAAGAAAGTTAATTGATGGTTACGAAAAATTAAATGATGGTAAGAAGAAACTTGACCATGCCAAGTCTGAATTAAATTCTGGAAGAAAGAAGCTTACAGAAGGCAAGGAAAAGTATCAAAAGGGACTTGGAGAAGTTGAAGCTTCAGAAAAAGCCCTAAGGCAGGGAGAGGACCAACTAGCTGACGGAAGAAAAAAACTTGATTATGGATGGAATAAGATAGAGGAATCGAGGAAAAAACTTGCTGAGGGTATGAAAAAGTATGAAGAGGGAGAAAGAGAATACCAAGCTGGGATGACTCAACTTGAGGCTGGCAAAAAGAAATTAGTTGCCCAAATGGGAGCTTCTTCCTATGAAGATGCGGTAGAAAAAATCTATGCCCTTAACAAGGCTTTGGAAAGTGGAGAAGACTTAGTTAAAAAACTCCCTTCCATAGAAAATGAAATTGCAAAAACTTCTTCCCAAATAAGCCAAGTAAATAGTGGTATTTCCCAAATTGATAGTCAGCTTTCTGCTTTAAAAAATTCTCTAAATAGTCCTGACCTGTCAGATGAAGAAAGAAAAAATATAGAGGGACAAATTGTTGGACTTGAAGGGAAAAAATCAGAACTGGAAAAAAATAAGGCTGACTTAAATAGAAAGTTAGACTTCCTAAAGACATCGAAAGAAGAAATCGACAAGGCCATGGAAGAGATCAAGAAGGAAGTCCCAGGTGGAATCACTGGCAACTTGGCTGACTTAAAGGCAAAATTAAAAGAAGGCAAGGCTGGGATTGCTGCTATCCAAGAAAATGAAAAGAAACTTGTAGCAGGCAGGGCCACTCTTGATGCCAGCAAGAAGCAAATAGAAGATGGAAAGAGGCAACTTGAAGAAGGAATTGCCGAGGCAGAAAAGGGAGAAGCTGAGTATGCCAGGAACAAGGGTGAAATCGAGGAAAACAAGAGAAAACTTCAAGAAGCCAGAGAAGAATTAGACAAGGCAAAAAATAAACTAAATGAATCTGAAGAAAAATTAAATAAGGGGACTGCTGACTACGAGTCTGGCAAGAAAGAATACGAGGAAAAGTACAATGACTACGTTGAAGGCAGGGAGAAACTTTCAAGAGCCAAGGAAAAATACTTGTCTGGAAGAGATGAGCTAGACAGGGGTCAAGAAAGACTTGATAAGGAACTAAAAACTGGTAAAAAACAACTAAATGATGCCAAGTCAAAGCTTTACAAGGCAGAAAAAGATTTGAAAAAGGGCGAAAATGAATACCAAGACAAGTCCCAAGAGGCTGAAGAAAAAATTTCTGATGCAAGAGGAAAGATTGCTGATGGAAGAAGGTACCTTAGCCTAATCAAGCAACCTCGTTATACAATCACACCAAGGCACTTAGAAACAGGCGTCAACACCTATCTTGATTATGCGAAGAGAGTTGACGGCCTATCACTTATCTTTCCAATATTTTTCTTTGCAATAGCCCTCCTAGTTTGTTTCACAACAATGACTAGGATGGTGGATGAAAACAGACTCATCATTGGAGCCTACAAGGCCTTGGGTTACACCAATAGAGAAATTGGAAAGAAGTTCTTCCTCTATGGGTCCCTAGCATCCTTAATAGGGGGGACTCTGGGAGCAATTACTGGGTCTTACCTCTTGACCTATATAATTGGGAATGCCTACTCAACAAAGACAATTTTTGAAAACAAATTGTTGATAAGCATCTTCCCTCTAAGAGTTATATTTGCCATTGTCATGGGATTTTTATTTACCAGCGTGGCTGCCATGATAAGTGTAAATAAAAACTTGGAAGAAAAGACAGCCGACCTCTTGAGGGCAAAGGCACCGGCCAAGGGAAACAGAATTCTTTTGGAAAAAATTCCCTTTATTTGGAACAGGATGAGCTTTCTATCAAAGGTAACAGCAAGAAACCTATTCTTGTCAAAGAAGAGGATGTTCATGACAGTGGTGGGAGTCCTAGGTTGTGCCGCCCTCTTAGTCCTTGGATTTGGAATTGCCGAATCAGTAAAGGACGTTGAGCCCCTACAATTTAAAAACATTTTGAAGTACGACATATCTGTCCTTTACGACAGAGACCTTGACCAAGGCTCCTTTGAAAAGTATAAAAAATCTCTCCAAGGGAAAAATTTATCCTATACAGAAGTCTATGAAGAATTATTCACTGTGGACTACGATGAAATCGATCAAGCAGTTAATGTAATAGTCCCAAGTGACAAGGAAGACTTCAAAAAGTATGTGTCACTCTTTGATAAGGACACAAAGAAAGAATTAGAACTTCCAAAGAGGGGAGTCATAATAACAGAAAAATTATCCAAACTTAAAAAATTAAAAGTTGGCGACCCACTAGAGATAAGTGACGTCTATGGAAATGACTTCGAAGTAGAAGTCGCTGGCATCAGTGAATTTTATATAGGCCACAATATCTACATGGACAAGGACTACTTTGAAAAAGTAACTGGATCAGACTTCAAGGCCAACACCGACCTCATAAAAGTTCCAAGTAACTTTGACAAAGATTCCTTTATAAAGTCAACAATAGAAAAGAAGTCCGTCTTTAACATAGGAAATGTTGACGACATGAAGGACATCTTAAATCAATTTTTGTTTTCAATAACTAAGATTGAGATCATAATTCTAATAGTGACAAGTATTTTGGAAATAGTTGTCCTCTACAACCTCACAAATATAAACATCGAAGAGAGGATAAGAGAAGTCTCAACAATAAAAGTCCTTGGCTTCTATCCAAGAGAGACAACATCATACATTTACAAGGAAACCTATATCTTGGCAATAATTGGAATACTCATTGGACTCTTCGTGGGGAAAATCCTCCACTACTCAGTCCTACAAAGGGTAGTTCCCTTTATGGCAATGCTGCCAGAAGACTTGAGCCCAAGGCCCTTCATCCTGGCAGGAATAATAACAGCCCTTGTAAACACATTAATAATGATAATCTTCCACTACAGGATAAAGAAGATAAAGGCCTTAGACGCGTTGAAGTCAAACGAATAAAATTTATAGAGAAGAGCAAGTGTTAAATGGCACTTGCTTTTTTAGTGGAAACTTATTTTAGTTGTTAGACTTAGCAAATAAATTTAAATTTTTAAGTAAGAGAAGCTTAGTGTATATACACTTGACTTGTCCTGTCTACTTCTTTGTAATATAATTTTAAGCAAAATTTATTAGGAGATTGGTGAAATTGAAAAATTTAGAAAATTTAACTTTGGAAGAAAAAATTGAAATATTAAAAAAATTAAAGAAAGAGAGGGATGCTGTTATACTTGCACACTTTTATGTTGATGAAGAGATTCAAGCTGTGGCTGACTACATAGGAGATTCTTTTTTCTTGGCTCAAAAGGCTACAGAATTAAAAGAAGACACTATAGTCATGGCAGGAGTTTACTTCATGGGAGAAAGTGTTAAGATTTTAAATCCAAGCAAGAATGTTTTGATGCCCGACCTTGGAGCAGATTGTCCCATGGCCCACATGGTAAGCATTGAAAAAATTAAGAAGATGAGAGATAAGTATGAAGAGCTTGCAGTTGTGACTTACATAAATTCTACTGCAGAGATTAAGGCTTATTCAGATATTTGTGTAACATCTTCTAACGCTGCAAAGATTGTAAATAAGTTAGAAGAAAAGAATATATTTTTTGTTCCAGATAAAAATCTTGGAGCTTATATCAAAAAATCCTTGCCAGATAAAAATGTTATTTTAAATGATGGCTACTGTCCTGTTCACGATGAGATAGACCTTGAAGATGTGAAGGCCTACAAGGGCAAGGTAAAAATTTTGGCTCATCCAGAATGTAGGAAGGAGGTCTTGGACCTTGCTGACTTCATTGGATCTACAAAAGCCATTATTAATGAAGCAGGAAAGTATGATGATGTATTAGTTGTCACTGAAGAAGGAATTTTTACTGAGTTAAAGAAAAAATATCCAGAGGTTAACTTTAGAAAGCTTTCCAAGGGACCAATTTGCAGTGACATGAAAAAGTTAAGTGTAGATAAGATCATTGAGATCTTAGAAGAAAATAAAAATCAAGTGGAGGTCCCAAGAGAAATTAGAGAGAGGGCTTTGAAACCACTTGAAAAAATGTTGGAGTTAGGTGCATAAGATGAAAAAATTTGATGTTTTAATTGTTGGTTCAGGCCTTGCTGGTGTCAGCACAGCCCTAGAGTTAAGTAAAGATTATAAGATTGGTCTTGTAACAAAGAAGAAGCTTGAAGATTCAAACTCTTATCTTGCCCAAGGTGGGATAAATGTATTAAGAGATGAAGGCGACAGGAAAGTTTTTATTGAGGACACCATGAAGGCAGGCCACTACAAAAATAATTTGAAATCCGTTGAGACTATGGTGGACAAGTCACAAGAGGCAATTGGTTTTCTAATTGATCTTGGAGTTGAGTTCACAAAGAAAAATGGTCAACTTGATTACGCAAGAGAAGGAGGTCACTCTGCATCGAGGGGACTTCACATTGACGATGAAATTGGCAAGGGAATCTTAGATGTCCTCTATAAAAGACTAAGGGAAAGACCAAACATAGAAATATTTGAAGACACTCCCATAGTCGATCTTATTGTAAAAGATGGCAAGTGCTATGGTGCAAGGTCCCTTGATGAAGTCTTTATCTCTACTAATGTTGTTCTTGCAACTGGTGGACTTGGTGGACTCTTTGACAAGTCCACGAACTTCCCACATATTTGTGGTGACGGACTTGCCATGGCCATAAAAAATGGAGTCAAGCTTAAGGACATTTCCTACATTCAATTTCATCCAACATCTCTTTATGAAGAGGGAGTTGAAAGGCAATTTTTGATTTCTGAATCTGCAAGGGGAGAAGGTGCAGTCCTACTTAACCACAAGGACGAGAGATTTACAGATGAAATGAGGCCAAGAGACATAGTAGCAGGCGCCATAAAAAATGAAATGGAAAGAGAAGGAGTAGACTTTGAATTTTTATCAATGAAGCCCCTTGGAGAAGAAAGAATTCCCAAGAGATTTCCAATGATTTTTGATGAGTTAAAAGCAAGAGGCATAGACCCTAGATACGAAAACATTCCAATAGTTCCCTGCCAACACTACACCATGGGAGGAATAGAGTGTGACATCGAAGGTAGGACTAACCTAGAGGGACTCTTTGTTGTTGGTGAGGCTGGCAATGTTGGTATTCATGGTTCCAATAGACTTGCCTGCAATTCACTCTTAGAGTGCCTAGTCTTTGGAATAATTTTGGCAGACTACTTAAATGAAAATAAACTTGAAGAAAAAGAAATAGACTTTACAATTGACACAAAAGATCTTGATGGAGAAGATAAGAAAAAAATTATTTTTGAAAGGATAAGAGAAGATGAGAGAGCTAAAGCCAATCTTAATTGACAAGTATATACTTGCAGCTCTAAGGGAAGACTTGACAAGTGGCGACATTACAACAGAAGCCATCTTAAGAGATGAAAGGGCTCAGGTAAATTTAATTGCCAAGGACAAGGGTATACTTGCAGGTCTCGATGTCTTTAAGAGGGTCTTTAAAATTTTAGATGATGGAGTGACTTTTGAATTTTATTTTTCTGATGGCGATGAGGTTAATAATAAGGATTTAATTGGAAAAATAAGTGGAAGTGCCAAGGCAATCTTAGAGGGGGAAAGGACAGCTCTAAACTTCTTGCAAAGGATGAGTGGGATTGCAACTTACACAAAGAAAATGGTTGATGCCCTTGACAGCGACCATGTAAAAATTCTTGACACAAGAAAGACCACACCTAATATGAGGGTTTTTGAAAAATATGCAGTGACACTTGGTGGAGGTTACAACCACAGGTACAATTTATCTGATGGGATTATGCTAAAGGACAACCACATTGATGCGGCTGGTGGAATAACAAGTGCAGTTGAACAAGTGAGGACCCTAAATCCCTTTGTAAAGAAAATTGAAGTTGAAGTAGAAAATTTTGACCAAGTGAGGGAAGCCTTAGAGGCAAAAGCTGATATAATAATGTTAGACAACATGGATATAGAAGAGATAAAAGAAGCCTGCAAGATAATTAATAAGAAAGCCATTATTGAGTGCTCGGGCAATGTCAAACTTGAAAATATTAATTCTTATAGGGACCTAGACATTGATTATATTTCTTCAGGTGCAATCACTTATGGGGCAGGAGTCCTTGACCTATCCATGAAAAATTTGAAAATCTATTGAGGGAGATATGTTGGATCCAAAATCAAGAAGAGAAGACTTGTTAAAATTTTTATACGAAAGTCAAAAACCTATGTCTGGAGAAAATTTGGCAAAAAAGTTTGATGTCACAAGGCAGGTTATAGTCCAAGATATGGCAATACTCAGAGCCAGTGGCAAGGATATTGTCTCAACTAATAGGGGCTACTATCTCAACGAAGCCAGGACCCAAAAAGTTTTTAAGGTAAAGCACAGTGACAAGGACATAAAGAAAGAATTAGAAGCCATTGTTGATCTGGGTGGACTTGTTAAGGACGTCATGGTTCATCACAAGGTTTATGGTGAGATAAAGAAAGATTTAAATTGTTCATCGCGAAGAGATGTAAAAATATTTTTAGAAAAGATGAATGAAGAAAAGTCCAAACCCCTTGACGTCTTAACTGGTGGGGTCCACTACCACACAGTAGTAGCAGAGAACGAAGAAGTCATGGAAGAAATAGAAGTTGTCTTGGGCGAGCTTGGATTTTTAATAGAAGACTAAAGAGTTAGGAGACTAGCTCTTTTTTTATGTTTGGGTTATTGTTGTACACTTTTTCAAAATAAAATTAAATTGATAGTCGAATAAAATTAAAAAGTAGAAGATTAATATTGAATATTATTAGAAAATAAGTTAATATAAAAGAGAAAGGAGTATTGTAATGGAGAATGATTGGATATTTAATCTCGATGATAATGAAATAGCATTTATTAAGCAGTTCATTTTATCATCTGGATCATTGAAGAGCATGGCTAACTATTACGATAGTTCCTATCACATAATCAGGAATAATCTCAATCAGTTAATTGAAAAGGTAAAGCTTATGGATGTGGATGAAGATGCATATGTGAAGTTCATTAAGTCTTTAGCTCTGCAAGATAAATATGATTATGAGACTACGAAGAAACTGATTGATAAATACAATGAAAGGAGGGAAGCGGATGAGTAGAGAGTTATTGCTTCTTTACTTGGTGATAGGTATTGTTTTAGCTGGACTTGAAATTTACGTTGGTAAAAGCAGAAAAGCAAATAAATGGATTATACCTGGTGCAGTTTGGATTATTACGATTGCTGTAGCCATACCATTTTCAGTGAATTTTGGTGCTTTTTCTTCGTTATTGCAGGCTGTCGTTTTGGTAGGATTTTATATGGAAGATTGGCTTCATAGAAGGAATAGTGATGACGAAAAATTCAAGATAAAAAACTTATGATGAATGCATCATTCGAAAATTTATCTCGATAGGTTAAAGCGGCAAATCGAAGGGTTTGCTGCTTTTCTTTAGTGGACGCTATCAGGCGTCTTTTTTTATTGCAAATTTAACCTAGTAGCGTGTTGACATAAAGTTATGACTTCTATACAATTGAGTTATAGATAAACGTTAACCTATATTTATTATAGACAAGGAGAAATTATGAAAAAGACGAAACGATATTTTATTTTATTTTTATCTCTTGTAATGTTACTCTCAACAGTAAATGTTTTTGCTGTGAGACATAAGGAGAGAGATATAGCTTTAAATGGAATTATTGTAAATGACCACATTGTTTACAGTGATGTCTACCCTTACATTAAAAATTCTAGGACTTATGTGCCTATAAGATTTATAGCTGAAGAACTTGGCTATGATGTTAAGTGGGACGGAGCCAATAAAAAGGTAACAATGACAAGTGACGGCACTACAGTTGAACTTACTATAGGTTCAAATAAAATGATGGTAAATGGAAAGGCAGTTCTTTTAGATGCTCCAGCAGAAATAAGAGACGACAGAACTTTCGTACCACTAAGAGCCATTGCTGAAGCCTTTGGAGAAAAGGTAGATTATTCTAGCGATTATAGGGCAGTTTATATTGGGGACAATCCAAAGTACAATGCCTTCTATAAAGTTGTATATTATTATGAAAAGAAAGAAACTGTTATTTCTGAATATACAATTAATATTGCAACATATAAAATGGATGTAAATGGAAATGTAACTAGATTTGGATCAATAAAAGAACTTGTAAATGTAGTTTACGATGACTTCTACGATTATGGAGTAAGTGGAGTTTCCAAATATGGAGTAACAACTTATAAGACTCAATATATTCAACCGAAGGAAGAAGTAAAGTATGTTAAAGCTCCAAAAACTAATGTAGCAAAGGAAAAACAACTTAAGGATGCATACTACGTTGTATCAACAGATGATATTCTTGTAGGTTCATGGTATGGTCCTGGTGGTTATAATGATTATGATAATGGAGTTACCTACCCTACAGATAGGTACACATATATTACAAGTCTAGGCAATGGTAGATATAAACTTACTAATAGAGTAATATTAGGTTCAGATAAAAATTCTGAGTACTTTACAGAACAATATGGATACTACGATAAGAATAAAAATGCCTTGGTAGTAGAAAAGTCACATAGCACTTATGGAGAAAAAGGATATTTCGAAGGTATGAATTCTGAATCTCTTGCTGGAGAGTATTATCTTGAAAACTCTTATACAAAATTATCTTGGAAAAAGGTAGGATCTTCATATTATATGGATAAGTATTAAAATTTAATAAGCTTGTTTATGAAGGACACTAAGGGACTCGTTAACTCGAGTCTCTTTTTTATTGAGCATTTATCAAAATTTTTTCTTGCATTTAAAAATTCAAAATAATTTACACAAAATTTACAAAAGACTTCTTGGCAATTTACAAAGCAAAACTATAATGACCATGAAATAAAAAATAAATCAATTTTGAAAGGATGAAAATTAATGAAGTTAAAAAGTTTTGGTAAGCTTGCCGTTGTTCTTGCCCTTGGTGCAAGTCTTGTTGCTTGTGGAGGAAACAAAAAGGAAGAAGCCACAGCTAATGCTGGTGGAAAAGATGAAGGCAAGGCTCTTGGAAGAATTAATGTTATTACAAGGGAACAGGGTTCTGGTACAAGGTCAGCCTTCACTGAATTAACTGGAGTTCTTGTTAAGGATGGCGACAAGGAAACTGACAAGACCTATGAAGAAGCTGCTGTTCAATCTTCTACTGATGCAGTTCTCACAGCAGTACAAAATGACCCTGCATCCATTGGTTATATTTCTCTTGGATCTTTAAATGATGATGTTAAGGCTCTAAAGCTTGAAGGAGTTGAAGCGACTCCAGAAAATATTAAGGCAAACACTTATAAGCTTGCAAGACCTTTTAACCTTGCTTACAAAAAAGACCTAGATGAAAAATCTATGGACCTTGTTAAGTTTGTAATGTCTGATGAAGGACAAAAGATTTGTGAAGAGGAAGGTTATGTTGGCGATGCAAAGGGTGAAACTTATGCACCAATTGACAGCGATGCAAAGTTAACTATTGCAGGTTCAACTTCTGTAACTCCTCTCATGGAAAAACTTGTTGAAGCCTACAAGGTTAAAAACCCTAAGGTTACAATTGATATCCAATCTAATGGTTCATCAGCTGGTATGACTGCTGCAATGGAAGGAACTGCACAAATTGGTATGGCATCAAGAGAACTTAAGGACGAAGAAAAGAAGGCTCTTGACTTCACTGTTATCGCAAGAGACGGTATCGCAGTTATCGTAAACAAGGAAAATCCTGCAGAAGATGTAACTATGGATGAGCTACAAAAAATCTTTACTGGAGAATTAAAAGATTGGTCAGATCTTGCAAAATAAAATGCAAAGGAAATAAAATGGAAAATATTAATGTAAAGGTACCTAGGGATGAAAAGTGGACCAGGACATTTTTGTGGGAAGAAGTATCTAAGTACTTCTTCCTACTTTGTTCTGTACTTTCAATTTTCTTCTTACTCCTAATTTGTCTATTTATCTTCAAGGATTCAATAGGATTTTTTGGCAAGGTGGGAATGAAGGATTTTATCTTTAATGACTCTTGGGCACCTATGAATCAACCACCAACTTATGGAATCTTACCAATGATACTTGGCTCAATAATTATTACAGCCCTATCTTGTTTGGGAGCAGTGCCAGTTGCCATTATGGTGGCAGCCTACTTGGCCTTTGACTGTCCCAAAAAGTTTTACAAGATTTTAAAGCCAGGACTCAATTTAATGACAGGGATTCCATCAATTGTTTATGGTTTCTTTGCCCTAACAATTATTGTGCCTATTAATAAACATATTTTTGGTGGAGATGGGATGAATATTTTAAGTGCATCAATCTTGCTTTTAATAATGATTCTACCAACAATAATTTCTATGGCAGAGGCATCACTTAGGACAGTGCCAAAGTCTTACTACTCAGGATCACTTTCTCTTGGTGCATCTCACGATGAAACTATAACAAGGGTAATGATACCTGCTGCAAGATCAGGAATCTTTGCTGGGATAATCCTTGGCATTGGTCGTGCCATTGGCGAAACTATGGCAGTAATCCTAGTTGCTGGTAATCAAACAAGACTTACACTAAACCCTCTCAAGGGAATTAGAACTATGACAACAAATATTGTTATGGAAATGGCCTATGCTGCTGGCGACCACAGGCAAGCCCTAATAGCAACAGCAGGAGTCCTATTTATTTTTATCCTAATTATAAACACAAGCTTCTTCATAGTTAAAAATAGGAGAGAAAAAAATGACTAAAATAATTGTCCTAGGTCTTTTGGGCCTCTTTATAATTTCAATTCTTGGACTTCACTTTGTTGGCAAGATGTCCTTTTACAAAATAAGTACAAGACTTTTTTCTGCTATGACTCTTGGGGTCCTAGTCTTTATAGTTTTGTTTGTTGTAGTAAAGGGAGCAATGTCCTTTAAACCAAGTATGCTATCACTTAAGTATTCAACAGAAAATCTCTCCATGGGTCCTGCCATTTTAACAACACTTTTAACAGTTGTCCTTTCAATTTTATTGGCGTCACCTATTGGAATCTTTACTGCCATCTTCTTAGTTGAGTACACTAGGGTGGAAAATAAATTAGTAGGGGCAATTAGGCTTGCAACAGAAACTCTTGCAGGTATTCCTTCTATTGTATATGGACTTTTTGGGATGTTGTTCTTTGGACTAAAATTGAAAATGGGCTTCTCAATAATTTCTGGTGTCCTAACAGTTTCTATTATGATTCTGCCAATTATTATTAGGTCAACAGAAGAAGCTTTAAAGTCAGTTCACCCATCAGTGAGACAAGGATCACTTGCCCTTGGTGCAGGTAGGCTTAGGACAATCTTTAAGGTTGTCTTGCCAATAGCAATACCAGGAATCTTATCAGGCATAATTTTATCTGTTGGTCGTGTAGTTGGAGAAACTGCTGCCCTTATGTACACACTGGGGACAGCAACATCACTTCCAACATCTATTAAATCATCATCAAGGACTCTTGCCCTTCACATGTACGTCCTTTCATCAGAAGGCAAGCACGTTGGAGAAGCCTATGCGACTGGTATGGTCCTCTTGATTTTGGTTTTAATTATTAACTGGTCTTCTACAAAACTTGCAAACAAACTTAGTGAGGTTGAATAATGAATACAAAAATGAGCCTTAAGGACTTGGACCTTTACTATGGAGACTTCCAAGCCCTTCACAAGATAAACTTAGACATAAAGGAAAGGGAAATTCTTTCCTTCATTGGACCATCAGGTTGTGGCAAGTCTACCCTATTAAAATGCTTAAATAGGATGAACGACTTAGTCCTTGGCTGTAAGATTGATGGAGAAATAAAACTTGATGGCGAAGACATCTACGCCAAGAATTATGATGTAAATAAACTTAGGAAGAGAGTGGGTATGGTCTTCCAACAACCCAACCCCTTCCCAATGAGTATCTACGAAAACATTGCCTATGGACCAAAGACTCATGGGATAAAAAACAAGACTGAGCTTGATGAGATTGTCGAGTCATCACTTAAGCAAGCTGCCATTTGGGATGAAGTAAAAAATGATTTAAAGAAGTCTGCCCTTTCCATATCAGGTGGGCAACAACAAAGGCTTTGTATAGCAAGAGCTCTTGCAGTTAATCCAGAAGTAATACTAATGGACGAACCAACATCTGCCCTTGACCCAATCTCCACAGGAAAGATTGAGGACCTTGCCCAAGACCTAAAGGACAAGTACACAATTGTAATGGTAACTCACAACATGCAACAGGCATCGAGGATATCTGATCAGACTGCCTTCTTCTTAAATGGAGTAATTGTTGAGAAGGGAAAGACTGTGGACATCTTTACAAACCCAAGGGAAGAAAAAACTGAATTGTATGTAACAGGAAGGTTCGGCTAATGAGAAAAAGATTTGATGAAGAATTAAGACACTTAAACGACTTGCTCTTGGAGATGGCAAGCCTAAATGAATCTGCAATTAAAAAGGCAATTTCACTTTTAGATGAAAAGAATAAGGATATTGCAGAAGATGTCATCCAAGACGAAAAGAGAACAGACCAATATGAAAAAATTATTCAAAACCAATGTCTTAAAATTTTTGTAGAGCAACAACCTGCAGCAAGTGACCTTAGGATGGTATCTTCTGCTTTGAAGATGATAACAGACCTAGAAAGAATTGGGGACAACGCAAGAGACATTGCAGAAATTTGCATGGGACTGCCTGATGATTGCGACAGGTCAAGCCTAGCACTTATTAAAGAGATGGCTGAGACAACAGTGAACTTGTTAAACAGGTCCATTGATTCCTTTGTGAATTTAGATCTTGATCTTGCGAAGAAAATTGACCATGAAGACGACGTGGTCGACAAGTATTTTGTAATGATAAGAGACCAATTAATTGATATAATTAAGTCAGATTTTGACCCAGGAGTTGCCATTGATTTTATAATGATTGCCAAGTATCTGGAAAGAATTTCTGATCATGGAGTTAATATTGCTGACTGGGTAATTTTTACTCTAGAAGGTTCAAGAACTTAAGAAGAAATCAAAAATTTATAAGGATGATTTTATGTTAATTTATCTCGTTGAAGATGATACATCTATTTTAAAATTAATTGAATACTCCCTAAAGACTAAGGGATATGAGGTTAGGGCCTTTGAAAGGGGCAAGGACTTTTTCAAGTCTCTTGACGAAAGAAAACCTGACCTCGTCCTCCTTGACATAATGCTTCCAGACATAGATGGGATTGAAATTCTAAAAAGACTTAGGGCAAGAGAAGACACTTCTGACACCTGGGTCATAATGATTACTGCCAAGACGTCAGAATACGATGTGATTTCAGCCCTTGATGAGGGAGCAGACGACTACATCAAGAAGCCCTTCTCTGTCATGGAACTCTTATCAAGAGTTGGGGCAGTGGAAAGACGTGCTGGCAAAAAAATTGTTGACCAGGGAGTCCTGGACTACAATGGCATTGTCATTAAGGACAAGAACAGGTCCGTTACAATTGATGGAGTTCAAGTTGACTTCAGCTTAAAGGAGTATGAGGTTTTAAAATACTTGATTTTAAATAAGGACATAGTTATCTCTCGTGAGAAGCTCTTAACAGAAATATGGGGCTATGATTATGAGGGAGAAACTAGGACAGTGGATATGCACATAAAATTAATAAGGGACAAGCTTGGCAACAAGAGAGTCTGCATCAAAACTATTAGGGGAATTGGTTATATGATGACCAAGGAGGAATAAGATGAAGAAAAGATTTTTCAGATACCTTCTTGGCATTGCCCTCTTGACCTTATTTTTATCAACTGTGGCATCTATGTTTATTTTTTACTCTGGCTATGCCAAGAGGTCCAACGAGGACTTGCGAAGCATCGTCATGACCATGGGGGAAAGTCTTAATGAGCATGAAGATGATCTTGCCTACTTAGAAGGACTTGCAAACAAAAAATTAGACTTTAGGATAACTTTGATAAGAGATGATGGACAAGTCCTTTACGATTCAAAGAAGGATGTAAAGCTCTTACCATCTCACAAGGATAGACCAGAAGTAATTGAAGCAAAAAGACTTGGCTATGCTCAAGTGGAAAGATATTCCAAGACACTTTCCAAGGACCTTTACTATGTCAGCCTAAGGCTCGATGATGGAAATATGATTAGGATCTCGAGAGAGATGGACAACCTAATTGGTGCCTTTACCAAGGTTCTTCCCCTTGACATCTTAATGTCTTTAGTGATTTTTATAGTGGCAGCCCTAGTTTCAAAGACCTTAACAAAAAAGACCTTTGACCCACTAAACAATCTTGAAGAAGACCTACTTAGTATCGACACAAATATTTTTCCAGAGCTGAGTCCCTTCATCAATAGGATAAAAAAACAAAAGATTACTATAGATGAAAACTACAAGGAGATTGCAAGAGAAAGGGACACAATTAATACAATCCTAAAAAATATGAGAGAGTCCCTTGTTATTGTTGACGAAAATAAAAACCTCTTGGCAGTAAACGACTCTGCGAAAGAAATTTTTAAATCCAAGAGAGAAATCCTTGGAGAAAATATTATTAACCTAATAAGAGATGAAGAAATTTTAAAAATGACTGACCATGCCCTTATGGGTAAGAGCATCGAAGCCATAACAAGAATTGGCGACAGGGACTACAAGTGCTATGTCAATCCAGTCTATGAAGACAAGAGGGTGAGGGGACTTTTGATCCTCTTCATTGATGAGACAGAAGAGATTAGGGCTCTAAGACTTCGTGAAGAGTTCTCATCAAATGTCAGTCACGAGTTAAAGACTCCCTTGACATCAATCTCTGGTTTTTCAGAACTTCTTGTAAACAACTTGGTAGAAGACAAGGACAAGGAAGCCTTCTATAAATTAATTTATGACGACTCCAAGAGACTCCTAAGTCTTGTTGAAGACATTATGAAAATTTCTGGACTTGAAAATGCAGGAGACTATGACAAGGAAGAAGTTGACCTGAGAGAAATAATTTCTGAAATCCTTAAGGGATATGAAAACTTAATTGAAGAAAAAAATCTTGAAGTTAACTTTGAAGGTCTTGGTACTGTCTTTGAAAATAGGACTATGATCTGGGAACTCTTCTCCAACTTAATCAACAATGGACTTAAGTACAACAAGGAGGGGGGAAGGCTAGACATAAAAATTTCTGAAGAAGAAAAAGACTACAAGATTGTAATTGCTGACACAGGAATTGGAATTCCACAAGAAGACCTTGCAAGGATCTTCGAAAGATTTTATAGGGTGGACAAGTCAAGGTCACGTAGAGTTGGTGGAACAGGTCTTGGCCTCTCAATAGTAAAACACATCTTGCAAAACATTGGAGGCAAGGTAAAAATTTCTTCACAACTTGGTCAAGGTACTAGCTTTGAACTACTATTAAAAAAGTAAAAGCGATAAATTAAAAAAAACTTTTAATAAAATAAACTCAATTGACCTATAGGGGTTGGTTTAAAAAATCAACTCTTATAGGTTTTTTATTACAAGTAAACTTTCTCTATAAGAAAGACTTCTTAAGTCAATTTAATAGGGCTTAAAACAATACAGGCTTTGAGAAATTATAAGAGTTTCAAAATTGAAATCGAAAATCAATTTATATTATAATGACTATTGATGATAAATGTAATCAAAATCAAAGGAGAAGTCTTTAACAATATTAAGATTTCTTTTGAGTAGTTATAAATTAGTAAATAATTGATTTTGAATATCACTATATTATTGAAAATTTAGTTTGAAATTTTGATAAATAAAAAAATTTTTTTAAAAAAATGATTGTAATTTATAGATTATTGGGTATAATGAAGGCGAAGAAAAAATTTAGGAGGTTTTTATAATGAATAAGAAATTAATTAATTTAGGTTTAGGTTTAGTAGCAGGTGCTCTTGGTGGAAAAATTCTTACATCAGAAACTGCAAAAAAATTAGCAGTTAACACAGTTGCTGGTGGATTAAAAATCAAAGAAGGCATCGACAAGAACCTTGAAACAGTAAAAGTTACAAGTGAAGACATTCTTGCTGAAGCAAAAATTAAAAAGGCAGAAGACGAAAAGAAAGAAGCTGAAAGAAAGGCTCAAGTAGACATAGAAAAAGTTGCTGAAGCAGAAGTTGTTGAAGAAGTTGTTGAAGAAAAAGTAGAAGACTAAAATGATTGCTTCTATTGCTAGCAGGACTCTAGGCAGGGCTCGTTTCACTTATGAAGGGGTCCTACCAGAATCCAATGTTAATAAATTAAAATACAAAATTGAAAAACTTGAGGGAGTTAAGTTTTGTAAAATTTCTCCCCTTGCCAATTCAATAACAGTATCTTATGAAGAAAAATTTCTTCCAAAGATTGCAAGATTTATCTTGGACTTCGACTTAAGTGACTTAGATGACTTTGAAGTCGATGATCCTGACTTTGTCCCACAAAACAATAGGGAAGTATTTCACATCTTGCGAGACGCCATGTACAGGAGGATTTTCTTTACAAAAATTCTGCCAATGCCTTTGAGACCAATTGGCGTAATTATAAAATCAATTCCTTACATCAAGGCTGGCTTAAGGAGCCTTAAGAATAGAAAACTTGACGTGAGCCTTCTTGATGCAACAGCAATTGGTGTATCTATACTAGGTGGAGAATTTGGTGATGCAGGTAATATTATGTTCTTGCTAGAACTTGGCGAAGAACTAGAAGACTACACACTAAAGAAGTCTAAGGATGACTTGGCTCAGTCCCTAAAGTTAAATGTTGACAAGGTCTTTGTAGTTGATGGAGACAAGAAGTATTTGAAGAAGCTTGAAGAGGTTGAAATCGGTGACCTCGTTGAAGTCAATATGGGTTCAACTATTCCTGTTGATGGAGAAATAATAAGAGGTTACGGTATGGTCAATGAGGCCTCCCTAACTGGTGAGTCTCTGGCCGTTAAGAAGACCGAAGGCAAGACTGTTTTTGCAGGCACTGCCCTAGAAGAGGGAGCTCTTTTAGTAAGGACTGCCAAAAAATATGACGACTCAAGAATCAATCATATAATAGAATTAATTGGAGAAAGTGAAAAGAATAAGTCTCTTGCAGAAAAGAAGGCAGAATCTCTTGCAGATTCAATTGTAAAATATTCCTTCCTTGGAGCTGGTATAACTTATCTTTTGACAAGGAACTTTATCAAGGCCAAGTCCTTCCTAATGGTGGACTTCTCTTGTGCCCTTAAACTTACAATGCCAATTGCAACAATGAAGGCAATCTCATCGGCATCAGAAAGGGAAATTCTTGTAAAGGGTGGAAGGTATCTTGAAAAGTTGGCACACGCTGACTCCATAGTCTTTGACAAGACAGGAACTCTTACAAAGTCAGAACCAAAAGTTGAGAAGGTAATTGCCTTCTACGACCACGATGAAGACGAATGTTTAAGAATTGCAGCTTGTCTTGAAGAACACTTCCCACACTCAATTGCCAATGCAGTTGTAAAGGCTGCTAAGGATAAGAACCTAAAGCACGAAGAAATGCACTCAAAACCAGAGTACATTGTGGCTCATGGAATAAAATCAACAATTGAAGGAAAACCTGCCTTAATAGGATCTGCTCACTTCATACTTGAAGATGAAAAGATCCAAATCGACAAGGAACAAGAAAATAAAATTGAAGAGTTAAAGGAAGACTACTCACTTTTATACCTTGCCTTTGATGACAAACTAATTGCAGTAATTTGTATCAAGGACCCAGTACGTGAAGATGCAAAATTCACTATTGATGCCCTAAGACAACTTGGCTTCACTAGGATTGCAATGCTAACTGGCGACGCAGAAAACTCTGCTAGAGCTGTGGCAGAAGAACTTGAACTTGATTATTACGAGTCACAAGTCTTACCAGAAGACAAGAAAAATTATGTAGACAGGGAAAAGGAAGCAGGCAGAACTGTAGTTATGATTGGAGACGGAATCAATGACTCCATCGCTCTTTCATCAGCAGATGTTGGAATCTCAATGCATGAAGGTGCAGACATAGCAAAAGAAATTGCAGACATATCTATTAAGTCTGACTCGCTAAAGGAACTCATCGACGTAATAAAAATTGCAAGAGCTCTTGAAGGAAGAATCCACAGAAATTACAGAGAAATTATTTCCTTTAATGGAGCCCTAATTATTCTTGGAGTCTTAGGTTATGTGACAAACACTCGCTCAGCCTTCCTTCACAATGCATCAACAGTTGCCATTGCCGGAAGAAATATGAGAGATTATAAAATTTAAAATTTAATTTAAGTAAAGATAAAGCCCTAGTGGCTTTATTTTTTTGTGGTATGACGGGCATGTTCTAATGCTGGGGTGAAATTCCCTACGGAGCGTAG
>NZ_KQ960196.1:0-126765 GCF_001553125.1 Peptoniphilus sp. DNF00840 | reverse complement strand
CTTTCTTACACTATTTATGGTACTAAAAAGCACCAGAAAAAATATATTCTAGTTTAGGTATAAATATGACTACCGCCATTAACATGTTTTTAAGGGCATGTATTAGAGAAAGAGGCATTCCTTTTGATTTAAAACTTGACCTTCCAAGTGATGAAACAATAAAAGCTATAGATGAATGAAGAATGTTAGATAAAGAAAATAATGTTACAGCTTATGATAATATGGATGACTTGAGAAAAACCCTCGAAGTACAAAATAAAGTTTACGAGTAGATCTAAAAAGGACCTATAGCAGGCTAAAAAACAAGGGAAAGATATTGAAAAAATGTTTGAAATTATTGAGAAAATTGCAAAAGATGAAGCCCATGATAAAAGATATAGAGATCATTCATTAGTTGGAAATTATAAGGGAATACGAGAATGTCATATAGAATCAGATTTTTTGTTGATATATGAAAAATAGAAGATGTATTAGTATTATCCTTAGTAAGAACTGGCTCACACTCTGATTTGTTTAAGTAAAATAACACAGAAGATAGACTTCTACGACCTGTACACTCTCTATAAACTAAAAAATTATGAGGAAATAGTCGAGGATATAAAAAAGATTCATACATAAGATCCATGTGGGAAGTATATCTCAGTAAAATAAGAATAAAATAGATCTAAACTTTGATAAGTGCGTAAAAAAGAAGCAGATCCCAAAGGGCTGCTTCATCAATTTTTCCGTAAGTGTCCGTATACTTACTGTGCTTGCTACTCAAGCTACTCAAGCTACTCAAGCTACTCAAGCGTTAAGCAAGTTTTGAATTTATAGCTATATTATACCAAATTATAATGATGTATTCAATTCGAAGCCATCTATGAATATAAAAAATAATATTCATTGACATATACAGGAAGAAGAGTTATAATATCTATGAATAAAAAATGTAAAATTCATAGACAAAAAAAACACTCTCGGAGGATAAAAATATGGGAAAGGCATTTACAGAAGAAGAAAAGATAAAAATCAAAGAAAGTATTATGGAAACAGCTCTTGATTTATTTCATGATAAAGGGACAAAATCACTTAGCATTTCGGAATTGACAAAAAGAGTCGGAATAGCTCAAGGGAGTTTCTATAATTTTTGGAAAGATAAAGAATCTCTTGTCATTGATTTAATGGCATATAGATCAATACAAAAATTGGAGAACATTGAAAAAGAATTTTCAAATTCACTTACGAATCCTAAAAAATTCCTTTCAGAGGTAATTTTTAAGTATTCAATAGACATGACTGAGAAAATTAGAAATCAGCAAATTTATCAAGAGGCATTTAGAATATTTGCGAGTCAAGATTCAAAGAAAGTGAATAGAGTAGAAAATTTATATGGGGATTTTTTGGATAGGTTAATAGATTATTGGTACAAAAACAATGTAGTAAAAAGCGTAGATAAGCAAGGTTTATCAAATGCCTTTGTTGGAAGCTTTGTACTGTGTTCAAATTATTTCCATTTTAATGAAGATACATTTGAGGAAGTACTTAATATTTATATACAAAGCATTGTTTTTAAATATATAGAAATTTAATTGTAAAAAGGAAGGTGATAGAAATGATTCTGGATTTTAATGAGATAAAAAAGGAAGATGTATTAATTGTTGGAGGTAAGGGAGCTAATCTTGGAGAAATGACTTCGGCTAAAATAAATGTTCCAAGTGGTTTTGTTATAACAGCAGACGCATATAGAGATTTTTTAAAAGTAAATGCTATTGATAGCCTCATTGAAAATGGAATTAAAAAATCAGCAGATGATGAAAAAATACTTCTAAATGAAGCTGAGCATTTTAGAGGAAAGATAAAGTCTGGGAAATTTCCTGAGCAATTGGAAAATGAAATAAGAGAAAAATATTTTAATCTTGGAAATAATACAAGAGTTGCAGTGCGTTCTTCAGCAACGGCAGAAGATTTACCGGATGCCAGTTTTGCAGGGCAACAAGAAACTTATTTAAATGTTCAAGGTATTGAAAGTGTATTAAATGGGGTGCGTAATTGTTATGCTTCACTTTGGGGGAATAGAGCTGTAAGCTATAGATTTCATCAAGGTTATGATCAAACTTCAGTTTCTATTGCAGTTGTTATTCAAGAAATGATAGAGAGTGAAAAATCAGGAGTTCTATTTACTGTAAACCCAGTAAACAAAAAAGAAAATGAGATGCAAATAAATGCAAGCTTTGGCTTAGGAGAAAGCGTTGTAAGCGGAAGAGTTACAGCGGATAGCTACATTATTGACAAATCAGGAAATATAATCGAAGTAAATATTGGAAGCAAGGAAACTCAGATTATATACGGGGATAAGGAAACTGTTGAAGTATCGGTAAACTCTGATAAAAGAAAAACTCGTGCATTAAATGATAGAGAAATACTTGAACTTATGAAGTGCGGTTTAGAGATTGAAAAACACTATGGTATGCCTATGGATATTGAATGGGCTATCAAAAATGATATTGTCTATATTTTACAAGCGAGAGCGATTACCACATTAAAAAATTCCAAGAATGATATAACTGACAATGATTTAATAGAGAAGTATATAAAGGGTAAAAAAATAAAAAAGGATATACAAGAAGTAATGTCATTCTTTTTAGAAAAAATGCCTTTTGCACATAGAGTCCTTGATTTCGATTATTTGATGGCAATTAATGATCAGAAAGTAAACATTTTGTCAGAAGGTGGAATTATTTTACCAAGAAATCCAATTATAGATGATGATGGTATACAAACTTTTTCTGATGACGGAAAGCGAATTGGAAAGAATATTTTTAAATTTTTTAATATTTTAAAGAACATGAAAGATTTTGAGTTCTGTTATAAGAAGTGCAAAGATTTTATGAATATATATGAAGTTGAAATAGAAGAAATCAAGCACTTAAATTTTGAAAATATGACATTAACGGAGTGTGGAAATTTCTTAGAAAAAAGTTATGTTCTTTTGCAAAAGCTTGCTTATGATAGATTCAAATATGCATTATTTCCATCAGTTTTAAATAGCAAGAAATTTACCAAAATAATAAAAAAAGTAAATAGCAATTATTCATCCTTTGATTTTTATTGGGACTTAGATAATAAAACATCAGTGGTTACAAATGATGTCTATAAAATGGCTAGCGAGATAAGAAAAAATGAAGCTTTAAAAAAAGCAATAATTTCAGGAGATAATTTTAAGGAACTATATAAAAAGTATAATGATTTTAAGAATATATCAGATGAGTTTATGAAAGATAATGGCTTTAAATCTGATTATAACTGTTATTGTTTATCTGCAAAAACATTTCTTGAGGATCCTGATAGGCTGATAAATATATTACGCCCCATATTAAATGAAAATAGTAATGAAAGTAACGATATAAAGGATTTTTCTAAGCTTATGGAGAGCGTAAAGGAAATCTATGGCAGAAAGTATCAGGATGTAGAAAAACAGATAAGATATTTTAGATATTTTCATGTGGTTCGTGAAGAAAGTCAATATTTGTGGGAAACACTATTTTATTATGTGAGAAAGTGTGTTAGAAGAATTAACTTTATACTCTTGGGTGATGAAAACATAGAAACTGGAGTGGCTAATCTTTTTCATAAAGAACTGTTGGAAGTAATTAACAGAGGTAATTTAAATGAATCAGATAAGGAAAAAATAAATAGGAGAAACGAAAAATTTCCTTTAGCAGTAAAAGTTTGGGAAGCTTCAAAGTTATTGATTTTTAAAACAGATGGAGATGTCTTAAAGGGAGTAAGTGGAAGCACTGGCATTGCAGTTGGAAAGGTGTGTTTAATAAATAGTCCTAAAGAATTTTATAAAATGAAAAAAGGAGATATATTAGTTTGTCATCTTACAGATCCTGAATGGACTCCATTATTTAAGCTGGCAAGTGCTGTTGTGGCAGATACAGGTTCTGCTTTGAGCCATGCTGCAATTGTTGCAAGAGAATATAATATACCGGCAGTTCTTGGAGTTGGTTTTGCAACTACTAAATTCAAAGACGGAGATACCATACAAGTAGATGGTAATACCGGCGAGGTCAAAGGTTGCTGATATGAAATCAAAAAATCAAATAGATCAAAAAGAATTGAGAAGGCAAAAGATTTTAAGTGAACCACTTCTACCTTTGATAGTAAAAATGTCAGTTCCAACAATTGTTGGTATGCTAATTATGGTTATTTACAATTTGACAGACACATTTTTTGTCGGACTTTTAAATGATAAATCGATGACAGCCGCTATTGGTGTTGTTTTTAGCTTCGTGAGTATTATTCAGGCTATTGGTTTTTGGTTGGGATATGGTAGCGGTAATATTATGTCTAAAAAACTTGGAGAACAAGATGAAGAAGAGGCGACAATTATTTCTTCCATGGGAATGGCATTTTCTATTATAAGTGGATTTTTGATAGCTATAATGTCATGGATTTTTATATCAGACTTGACAAAGTTCATTGGTGGGAATGCTTCTGTTAATTTATTTAAATTTACTACTCAGTATATAAAGGTGATTATAATAAGCGTTCCATTTAGTCTGTATTCAATTACTATTTATAATCAATTACGACTTTGTGGAAATGTAAAAGATGGAATGATAGGTTTGCTTTTAGGAATGTTTAGCAATATGATTCTTGATCCTGTATTTATGTTTATATTCAAGTTCGGGTTTGTTGGAGCTGGAATTGCAACTTTGACAGGGCAAATAATTGCTTGTATTTCACTTACTATGTTGGCGAAAAGAAATGGCAATATTCCTGTTTCTTTGAAAAATGTCAAATGTAGTAAAGAACGCATATACCATATTCTTGTAGGAGGAATGCCTAACTTTTCAAGGCAAGCAATTACAAGTGTTTCCCTCATTTTATTGAATAGAGTTGCAGCAAGCTTTGGGGACAGTATTATTGCAGCATTAACCGTAAGTTCAAGAACAGTTGCCATATCTTATATGATTATGATTGGATGGGGGCAAGGGTTTCAACCTATTTGTGCAATGAATTATGGTGCAAAAAAATATGGCAGAGTTAGATCAGCATTTAATTTGACAGTTGTTGTTGGAACTATATTTTTGATTATATCAGCAGTGGTGCTGTATATTTTTTCGGAACATTTTATTATTGCAATGTCTAAAGATAGTGAAGTTATTTCTATAGGAGTGCAAATACTTAGAATGCAATGTATAACAATTCCATTGTTAGCCTATTATGCGATAAGTAGTATGTTGATGCAAAACATAGGTAAGTATTTTTGGTCGTTGATAATTTCGATTTCAAGGCAAGGCATTTTCTACATCCCTCTTTTATATTTACTTACTAATTTATATGGGAAGTTTGGGATATATTTGCTCCAACCAATAGCGGATATTTTGTCATTTTTTTTAGCTGTTATTGTTGTTTATAAAATAAAAAATGAACTAAAAAACGAAGGGAATATACATTAGATGAATTAACACAGGTTGAATAGTTGGAGGAAATTACTATGCATTATTTTAGGTCTAATGCTTATATAGAAAAAATTTACAGACCTTTTTGATACTGGTAATTATCATAAAAAATCAAATTTAAAAAATATATAAAGAAAAAAATTCTTTCATTTTAGAGGATTTATGCCTAATAGCATAAGTCCTCTTTTTATGTCCAAATTAAACATAAAAACTCAAAAATATTATAGAAAAAGACAATGCATGTGGAGAGTGTAATCTTGATACAAAAGATTTAAATTTAGTTATCTTGTATTTTAAGTAGTTTTATTAGCATTTTGTCTTTCGATAAAGACGAAGAAGGATAGATCAAAAAGACTCAAGCAAACTTTATAAGGAAGCCGGGAATTCTATTGTAATTCATCTTTTAATAGGACTTATTAATGAATTATTGTTGCTTGTGTAATTAATACACTAAGGATGATATAATAAGTACAATTAAATTTTTGTTAGATACTAGGAGAAGCTTCATATTATTACAAAGGAAGGAGATAAAATGAAAAAAATATTTTTTAGAATTTTTTCAATTGTTATTATTTTACTGGCTTTGGTTTTTATTCTTAGAATATACAATGACCATAAGTATAAATATAGCAATAACTTGAAATTACCTGAATATTATAAAGATGTAACTGATATAAGTCTTTATCCCATAGCTACTGAAGGCGTTGATGTAACTTATGTTGATGAAGGTAGAATGCAAGGCTTTAGATTTGTACCTAAAGAAAAGTTACATAAAGGCCTTGTAATTTGTTTTGGAGGTTCTGACGGAAGTCCAAATTTTGATAATGCAAAAAGATTAGCTGAGGAGGGTTATGAAACTTTTGCCTTATTTATGTATGGTATGAAAAATCAAGAACAAACTCTGAGAAAAATTCCCTTAGAACAATTTGAAGATGTAATCAATTATATAAATAAAAATGTAAAAGATAATAAACCAATAAGTATTTTGGCGGCGTCAAAAGGATCAGAATATGCACTTAATTTGGCTAGCAAATATCATGAGATAGATAACTTGGTTTTAATAGCACCTTCATCTTATAATTTTGTTGGTCTAGATTTTAAAGATTATGGTTCATCATGGACATACAAAGGAAAGGAGCTTCCTTATATAGATATTAAAAAATCATCACTTAAGTCATTTTTGAAAAATATTATTCTTCCAGCCATCATTAAAAGTCCTATTAGTTTTAAAGATACTTATAATAGCGCAATAAAAAAAGACTCATCAAGCCAAGAAAAATTAATCCCAGTCAAAGATGTCAAGGCAAATATATTAATGATCGTAGGTGAGGATGATTTGATGTGGGATAGTCTTGCCATGGCAAATAAAATAAAAGAAGAAAATCCTAAAGCAAAGATTTATTCTTATAAAGGTGCAGGGCATATATTTGCTGGCAATGGTATCATTAATATAAAAAATGAGAGGATTGCAACGGGTGGAACAGCTGAAGACAATAAAAAAGCAAAAATCGAATCAATAAAAGCTATTGATACTTTCTTAAAGGAAAACCATAAATAGAAGATTACTTAGATATTTAAAGACGGTAGAAATAATAATCTATCGTCTTTTTTAGTGCCAAAAATGGAAGGAAAAGGAAATGTAATTAAATGTTTTTAGAATAAAGAAGGACTAATAGATTATGATTTTTGCAAATATTTCGATTAAAAACGCAAAATCAATGAGGTCATTATTTTATTTTCGTTTAATTAATTAATATAAATAGTATTTGTGTTTAAAATAATGAAAAGTGATATAATACAGGTGATAATTAGTATCAATAGGAGGTAGACATGTTTAAGAGTTTCTTAGAAAATTTTAAAAAACCAAAAGATAATTTTGGAGGAAGATTTATTTTAAAAAGTATGAATAAGGGACATGAAAAAATAGCAAAGTGGGGAAGGTCTTATTTAAATATTGATGAAGCTTATACTGTCCTAGATTTGGGATGCGGTGGAGGACGGAACATAGAATATTTTTTAACTAAAGCTAATAAAGTCTATGGCCTTGACCATTCAGAGGCAAGTGTAAAAATGGCTAGTGAAATTAATAAAGAGGCAATAAAGTCTGGTAGATGTAAAATATTGGTTGGAGATGCAAAGAGCCTTCCCTTTAAAGATGAATCTATGGATATTATCACAGCTTTTGAAACTATTTACTTTTGGAATGATATAGAAGAATGCTTTAAGGAAATTTATAGAGTGTTAAAGAAAGATGGAAAATTTTTAATATGTAATGAAGCTTCATCTAAGAAAAGAAAAGATGTGAAGAGACTATCAAGTGTTATAGGCTTCGAAGTTTACACACCCCAAGACCTGACAAAAATGCTCACAGATATTGGTTTTAAATGTGAGTATTATTTAGACAAAAAGGAAGAGGTATTGTTTATTGCGACAAAGTAAATAATTTAATGAAAGGCATAAGGTATAAAATATGAAGTACCATAGATTTTATTTCAATATTTTTAAACAACCTATAAAAAAAGTGTTACTAGAAAATTATGGAAATGATTATGCTAGAGAAATTATCACAAAAAGCAAAATAGTTTATAAAAAATTAATAGAAGAAGCAGATGATATAGGCGATGACAATCCCATGGCTTATAATGAAATGTTCGCCCTTGTCTTTGTTGCCCCATATATAGCAAGTGAAAAAAGTATTACTCCTGAAATAGTTCAAGAAATGATGAGAAGAGCCCTTTATTCACTTAGATGGTTTTTCTCCTTAACTAATCTTAATACTAAAAGAGGCAAAAGGGCGAATAAGAAAAATATACTCAAGTATTACAAGTGGTACACAGAGGAAAAAGAAAAGCTATATCCTACATCCTTTAAAGTTGATTTTGAGGGAGAACCCTATGAGGGTGCTTGTTATTATAGAATTACTCGTTGCCCCATTTGTGCTTACACAAAGAAGCTAGGGGTAGCTGAATTAATGCCTTTATTCTGTGAATTGGATGAGCTTATGATAAGTCTTCAACATGGAGTCCTTCACAGAAAAGATACCATAGCAAATGGAGCAGATTGTTGCGATTATTATATAAGAGGCGATAGGGAGTGAACTTAATAAATGATTTTTTTAAAGAAGCTTTACTTCGTTAACATCAATTTCCATAGTGAAACAAATGAAAATATTAAATTTATAATAATCACTGAGGTTTGAAAATGGAATCAAAAGAATTTAAAATGCCAGCTTTTGGGGTCGGACCAATTTATGTCCTAACTTGTTTATTTTTGACAATGCTAGGAGTGTATCTACATATTAAAGGATATTTATATGGAGGAGAATTTACCAAGGGTAAAATATATTTTATTATTATTGGAATTCTCTTAATACTTTTTGGTATATATTTATGGATAGAGGCAGTTATTGTTCAAAAAATAAATAGAAAAATTAAAGAGAAAAAGTTGATTACAAGTGGAGTTTATAGTTTTGTAAGGAATCCAGTTTACTCTGCATTTATATTTGTCTTCACAGGTATTTTATTAATTACAGCAAACTATATTTTATTATTACTACCCTTTGTCTTCTGGGTGTTCCTAACAATATTAATGAAGACCACAGAAGAAAAATGGTTAAAAAATGAATTTGGAAAAGAATATGAAATATACTTAAGAGAAGTAAACAGAGTAATACCTTGGTTTAAAAGAAAAAGTAATTGAATTAAGAAAGCATCTAGTCTTATGGGTCACCATAAAGCTAGATGCTTTTGTCGTATTATAAATTAATATTTATTTTTAGATACATATAAAATAATTTGAATTGTCTAATAAAATTTTTTATACTACGTAATTTAATTCTCTGCATCCTCATCCTTAACTGATAAAAAGACAGTCAACAATATACAGAAAAATCCTCCTAACTCTACTAAGGAAAATCTCATTCCTAAGAATATAGCAGCAAGTAAAGTAGCTGAAGCTGGTTCAAGACATCCTATTAGGGTTGCCTTAACTGGTCCAATATGTTTTACACCTTCAAGGAAGATGGAGAAGCCACCAGCAGTGCCCACTAGGATTATTATTGCAATCATTAGCCATGCTATGAAGTCTAGATCCCTTGGTATAATCCAAGCCTTAGTAACTATGGATATTACAAGACCACCGATGAGCATACCCCATCCAGTTACAAGTATGTTGCCCCACTTAAGTATAATAGGTCTAGAAAAAAGTGTGTATGTGATAACGCCTACTGCTGATAACAATCCAAAGACAAGTCCTACTGTGGAAATTGTCATATTACCAGGATTTCCACCAGTTGAGATTAAATAAGTTCCAAAGACAGCTAGAAAAACAGCTATAACTTGTGAGAGTTTCATTCTTGTTCTTGTAACTATGGCCATAAAGACAATCATTATAACTACGTTAAGGCTTTGAAGGACTGTCGCAGTCGCTGAGTCTGAATATTTTATAGCACTTACAAAGGTGTACTGACACATTAAAAGTCCTAAGATAGCAAAGGCAAAAAGCCAGCATACATCCTTTGGGACTGTCCAAATTTTTATAACTTTATCCTTATCTTTAAAGGCTGCTAAAATTAAAAGTACAATGCCTGATAAGACCATACGAACTGCTGTTAACCAAGATGAATCAATAACATAATTCATAAAAAGATACTGACTACACACACCAGATATTCCCCAGCTCAAAGCACCCATAGATGCAAAAAACAAACCTCTCAGATTCTTATTCTTCAATCAATCTTCCTCCTATAATGTAAAAATTCATATATAAAAGTTACTTTATTTCATCTCCTAAATTCCTAAGTTTATCAACTTGTTCTTCTCTTCCAAGTATTATAAGGACATCTCCAATCTTAAAACTATAATCAATTGGAGGGTTAAAGAGCATCTTTTCATCTTCAATCTTTTTTATTGCAAGGACAGTGAGGCCAGTTTTTCTTGGAATTTCTGCTTACTTCCCTTCCATAAATCAGAGACCTTACCTTCAACAAACATAGCAACAATACTTGTAAAGGCATAACTATCAACATCTACCCCTAAAAAAATCATGATAACTGAAAATATTTCAGATGTATTGCTCGTGGTACCAACATCACCAAAGCCAACAGTAGATATAGTTATAACTGTCATATACAAGGCATCGACAATATCTACATATAATAGAATCCTATAACCCACTGTTCCTAAAATAAGTAAGAGGGAAAATGCATATAAAATAAATTTAAGTTTTCTTTTCTCGTCTATAAGCCTCTCCTATAATTGAGATTATATTATAATACATGATAAAAGACTAGACGCTTAAGTCTTATAATAATATTCTCTTGAGGATTAAATACCTTAAGAGATTTTTTTGTGAAATTTATATTATAATTAAGTTAACTAATAATTAATTAGGCTTAAGTAAGCTGGGGGTGAAATAGTGTGACCGACTTCAAAAAAATTTGTGCATTTTCAGATAAGTGGTTGAAAAAATTTTCAAATAAAGAGCCGAAACTTTATGATTTAATGGATGGTTCAATGGTAGATGATTGTTTAGGACTTAGCTTTTCACTAGAAAGTGGACATGAGTTTATACGAAAATATGGACAAGCTTCAGGAAAGTTAGCTAACTTAAAAGAAATTATTGAAGATATAAATGAAATTAATCTTTTAGGTTCTGTTATTTTTCTAAAATGGCGATATTTTAATCACTGGTCTTATGATCAAAGTGAAATATTAAAAGAGGATAATATTAATTGGTTTATCTTAGCACTAAGTCATTTATATCACCTTGCAGCAAAGAATGAATTCTTATTCAAGGGTGAAATCAAAAGTATTATTTTAAAATCTGATGCTATGGTTTTTGGAATAGGTCCCGAGGAAGGTCAAGTATTTGGTCAAGACATTTACTTAGATATCAAAGGAAAAGTTTCAATTAAGTCTTATAAATATACTAGGCAAGTAGGAACAAAAAATGTGGAAAGAAGCGACTTTAAAATTGGAATAAGGGAAACTTTAAAAATTTTTTATGAACTCAAAAAATATTTTGAATGTAAATATGATCCCTTTGAACTTATGATTATGGACGCGGGAAGCTGGGATGCAGTAATAGAAAACACAGCAGGTGAAAAATATTCATTTAATGGACCTCTGATTAAAAACTATCACAAGGATCTTGACTATTTGTCTACCCTTATCAGGACCTCGCTTGGGAGAAGGGACTTATTTGTTTTTAACGGTGATGCTAAGACTGATAGAATTAAAAAGATTGCTATTGACTACAGTAGAACAACAGAAGACCCAATAAACTACCTTCTATACTATTTGGAACCCCTTAAGATAGTTTATGAATACAAGGAATCCCTAGTAATTGATAGGGAAGAAGATACTATTGAGCATATTAAAATAATTGGAGAAGGACGTAAAATTTCTCAAAAATTTGAAGTAGAGGGCTTAATAGATAATATTTTTGAAGATTTTGAAGAAGAAGACTTGTTTAAAGAAGTCGAAGGAAATCCAGGGGATGCTGTAGATATACCTTGCGATATAAGGAAATATAAGATTACTATTGATTATGAGAAAAAGCCACAGCTAGTTATTGAAGGAGATTTTGACAAGAGAGGTTTGCCAAAAGATTTTTCCAACTTCGCTGCAAGACTTCAGGATTCTATAAATTTATGTAACTTTGAAGAAATTTTAAACCCAAAATTTTATAAAAAAGTTAGGAGATTAAAAGATCAATATATTTATTGTAGCCTAGCCTTTGGAAGTAGTAAAAAGACCTACTATTACAGAACCGAAGATGACAATATAGAAGAGGGCGATTTGGTAATAGTCCCTGTGGGGTCTGACAACCATGAAGCAGAAGCCCTAGTAGTTAAAGTTGAATACTTTAATAAAGAGGATGTGCCCTTTCCACTTAATAAGACGAAGTTTATACTTGAAAAGTATGATGATTAAAAGAGTTATTAAAAGAAAGACTGGGGAGTTCAAAGTGTGGTGACCCCGTAAAATAAATTTTTAAAAATGATATAATTGATTAAAGATTGTGAGGTCATACTATGGAATACTTAAAAGAAATTTATAAAATAAATAGAGAAGACTTGAAAGAATATTCATACCTAAGAAATATTCCTTCCTTAAAAAATTTTCAAGGAATAAAAATAGAAAAACCAGTAACATTTTTTGTTGGAGAAAATGGTAGTGGTAAATCAACTCTTCTTGAAGCAATAGCTATTGCTCTTGGCCTTAACCCAGAGGGTGGATCCAAAAATTTTAATTTTGCTACAAAAGAAACACATTCAGAACTTGGTAAGCTCCTAGAAATTGCTAGAGGACCAAGAAGAGAAGAGGATGGATTTTTTCTTAGAGCTGAGTCCTTTTACAACCTTGCAACAGAAGTTGAGGAGCTCGCAAGCTCTGGTTTCACAAATTTTTATGATTCCTATGGAGGTAAGTCACTTCATGACCAATCCCATGGCGAGAGTTTTAGATTCCTTATCTTAAATAGGTTTAGACCCAGAGGAATTTACCTACTAGATGAACCAGAGGCAGCACTTTCTCCAACTTCACAGATGTCGCTACTCTGCATAATAGATGAATTGGTAAAAAAAGATACTCAATTTATAATTGCAAGTCACTCGCCAATTATACTTGCCTATCCCAATGCAGATATTTATGAATTTAGTCAAGCAGGCATAGAAAAGACCTCCTATAGGGAAACACAATCCTATAGTGTGACTAAGACCTTCTTAGATGACCCAGAAAAAATGATGAATTTATTATTTGATGACTAAGAAGGATTCCCTTAGGACCCTAATAATTAAAAGTATAAGAAAAGAAAGTTAATTTATTGAACAATTAATAAAAAAATATCTTATTATAAAAGAAAAATAAGAAAGGATATATTTTATGGAAATAACTAGAGAATTTTTAGAAGAAAACCGAAAAAGATTTTTTGAAAATAGAGGAAACAGGATTGCACAAAGAGCAGCGGTAAACAATGGACTTTTAGAAGCTTCCATAGATAGGGTGGAAGATAGGACAAATAGACATACCTTTAACATCGAACTAAAAGAAAAAGAAATTAGAAACCAAAAACAATCAGGAAGATGTTGGATGTTTGCAGCCCTAAATTTAATGGAATACAAACTTTGCACCAAGTATAAGCTAAAGGGCTTTGAACTTTCAAAAAATTATACCCTATTCTATGACAAGTTAGAAAGATGCAACTACTTCTTGGATTCAATAATAAAGACTGTAGATGAGGATTTAGATGGAAGATTAGTATCACACATCTTGACAGATCCCATGGGCGACGGTGGACAATGGGATATGATAAAAAACATAATAAACAAGTATGGACTTGTGCCAGCATATGCAATGAAGGAATCGGTAAACTCATCTGCAACAGCAAACCTAAACAACTACTTGACAAAGGTATTGAGGATGTATGCCAAAAACTTGCGTAAGTCTTATGAAAAGGACAAAGATATAGAAACATTAAAAATAATGCAAGAAGAATACATGATAAAGGTATTTGACATACTTTCCATAGCCCTAGGCACACCACCAGAACGCTTCGACTTCGAAGTTAGAAACGAAGATGAAGAATTTATTTCAGACAAAAACTTGACACCACAAGAATTTTTCAAGAAACATATAGAAGTCAAGCTAGATGATTATATTTCTCTAATTAATGCACCCACAAGGGACAAAGAATATTACAAATCATACACAGTGGACTTTCTTGGCAATGTAATGGAACTTGACAAGGTAAAATATGTAAATGTCCCAGTAGAAGTAATGAAAAGTGGAATACTAAAGCAACTTAAAGATGGAGAACCAGTTTGGTTTGGTTGCGATGTAGGACAATTTTTCTACAGAAAGGAATCCTATCTTGACCTATCAACAGTAAAGATTTACGACCTATTAGATGTTCAATATGATTTTTCTAAGGAAGATAGACTTGACTACAAGGAATCACTAATGACCCATGCCATGGTCTTTGTAGGTTGCGATTATGATGAAACAACTGATAAGATAAATAGGTACAAGGTAGAAAACTCCTGGGGCAAGGATGCAGGAGATAGGGGTTATCTTGTAATGAGTGACCAGTGGTTTGACGAGTATATGTATCAAGTCCTAATCAACAAAAAATATTTAGATGAAAGGGTCATAAAGGCCTATGAAGAAGAAGCAAGACACCTAAAACCTTGGGACCCAATGGGTTCACTTGCAAGTATAAAATTTTAAATAGAAGAGAAATAACATCCTCTTTGCTGGAAACAGTAGGGAGGATTTTTTATGTTCAAAAATTATTTAGACTTTATTAAAACACTAAATCAATTGCACCTAATAAGTCTGTCATATAACTTATAAAAGAAGAACATTTTAAAGTGGAAGGGATAAAGAGGTTATCAATAAAGTAAGATCTTAAAGCTTACAAAGTAAATTAGAAAAAATAATTATTATAAGAAGTCTTATAAAAGTAATAATTTATGAAAACTTTATAAAACATTAGGATAGAAAAATATTCCCCATTTATCAACTTAATAAACATTAAGGTGTAAATACTTGAAAATACTTAAAAATATTAATTGATATAGGAAATCAAAAAAGAATAAATTAAGTTGAAATATAAAATAAAATATAAATATAAGGTGTAAACGATTGAATAAAAATTATAAGTGGTATACAATGAAATAGAAAGAATTTTATATATTTGAGAATAGGAGGATTTATGAAAAAAACATTTAAAAGATTTTTTGTAGCTTTCTTAGCTACGATGACCATGCTAACATGCGTGGGGGGGGGGGTATCTACGCGGAAGAGAACGTAAGTAAAGTTGATAAGAGTATCTTTTCCAGTGACAAGAAACTAGAAAGCACGAAAACTCTTGGCACAAATAAACCAACAGCAGTAGCAGGACCGGTTGGAGAAATTACAGTTGAAGTAGGACAGACTGTCAAGGATACGGGTTTTATCAACACCTTTAAGACAAAGGAGGCCCTAGCAGGAGATTTGGAATATGGCACAAAAACTTTTTCAACTTCTATTTCAGGCGTTGTAGTTGATGGGAAGTATTATGACATACAAAATGATCCCAGCGGTGTCGGTAAGATGATGGAATATGTGAGTCAAGACTATAATTCTGCAGTTTCTGTAAACTACGACATTAAGAATAAAACCGGCGGAAAAGAAATTAGCTATGCATTTACAGGAAATAAAGCCACTGATGAAGGTAAGGAAGTCTATGTTTACTACCACTATTCTGTAAATGGGAAGGCAGCTAATGGACAAGAGATTACTCGTGGAGGTTATCTCGGCTATAAGATTAAGGTAACACCAATTACTGGTGGTCTAATTTATGATGCCAATGGAGGCACAATCAAAGGAAAACCAACATTTGATGATGTAAAAGGCCGTAAGGGACCAAAAGATCCTAATGCATTTTGGAAAAAAGCAGAGATTGATATTATTAGTGATGTGCCTGTAAGAGAGGGCTATAAGTTTGCCTTTTGGTATGAAGAAGAACTTTATCCTAACGACAAAGAAGTCTATACAGACCAAGCTCTTGACACAGAGGTATATCCAGTTCCAGATGGAAAACACTTTACTATTTATGAGATGTCATTGTTTAACGTAAGCAGAACTAAGACATTAAAGGCTGCATGGGACAAGGAATACAGTCTAAAATATGATGTGGATGGCAAAACTAATGTCGTAAGCGAAGAAAAAGGATTGCTTGGTCTTAACCTTAATGATTTGTCTATAAAATCTAAAGATATTGATGTTGCAGCTGGAGTTGCAAGAACAGAAAAAGGTGGAGAATTTAAGTGTTGGAGAGATGGAAATACTGATTACGCTCCAGGTGCTAAAATTACACTTACTGAAAATAAGTCAAAGGTAACCTTAAAAGCTATTTGGAATATTACAACTGAATATGTGGACAATAAGGGCAATAATCTACAAGATCCGGTTGTCGATGAAAAAGAAGGCGAACAAAAGACTTTCGATGGTTATACTTTTGTGAAAAAAGAAGACACAAAAAAAGGCGTCAAGTATATTTATGAAAAAAACAAGATTACAACCCAATATGTAGACGATAAGGGTAAGGATATAAAAGACCCCTTTGTCGGCGAAAAAAAGGGCACTAAGGAAATTGATGGTTATAAGTTCTTAAGAGAAGAAGCCACTGCAAATGGCGTTAAGTATATTTATGAAAAAATAAATGCACCACAACCTGATCCAAATCCACAACCTCAACCTGAACCTCAACCTGAACCAGAAGTAAATCATGATTGGGAATATATAACATTTAGACATCATGATTCTACTCCAAGCACACCAGTTTATGTAAGTGTAAGCAGGAGAGATGAAGATAAGAAAGAAACTAAAACAGTTAAAGAAGAAAAGACTAAAGTAGTTAAGGAAGCCCACATTGCATATATCATGGGTTATCCTGACAATACAGTTCGTCCAAATAATACTTTAACTAGAGCAGAAGCAGTAGCTATGGTTACTCGTCTTTCTAAATTAGATCTATCTAATAAATCAAGAGCACCTTATGCAGACTTAAAGGATAAGGCTTGGTATTTACCAAATATCAATGCTGGTTTAAAGGCTGGTATGCTAGATGCTGATGAAAAGGGAAATTTAAGACCTAATGAAGCAGTAACTAGGGGAGAATTTGTAAAGATGATTGCAGCAATAGATGAGGCTGGAAATGAAAAGGCACCATTTAATGATATTGCAGGTCATAAGTATGAAAAAGAAATAAACCAACTTTATAGCAACAAACGTATTTTTGGTTATGAAGATGGAAGCTTTAAGCCTGATGCCTTCTTGACAAGAGCAGAAGCTGCATCTATTTTAAACAGAGTTTTCAATAGAGTAACAGATGCTGAAGCACTTAAGGGCTTTGAAGATAAGATTCATAAGTTTAGTGACTTAGATAAAAATGCTTGGTACTATTATGAAATGGTAGAAGCAACAAATAATCATGAATCAGAAACTAGAAATGGAAAAGATTCATATAACCGTGACCTTGAAAGATGGACAAAACTTTTAAATGATTAATAACTTTGTGTTTTTGAATATCCATTAGGGAGTAATTCCTTAATGGATATTTTTTATTAAGAAAAATTAAACAATGTCAAAGAAATGTTAAATTTTTTATTGAGAAAAATATTTTTTATTTACCCTAAAGTAAACTTATGCTAATATTTTTTTGGTATCTTTACATTAAGTTAATTTTATTTTTTTATTTGTTATTTAGGTAACTTAAGATAAAGTAGTAGGCAATTTATTTTAATTTATTCTGACAAATTTTAAGTTAATTTAATGCTTCTAAAAATTTATTATGGATACCAAAATATAATTTGGAGGAAAATATGAAAAAAGTTGTAGCAACTACTATGGCTACTTTGTTATTTGGGCTTTCATTTCCGGTTAACACCTTTGCTTTGCCCGATAATGAGGTTAGTGCAAATTCTCAAGTCTTAGAGAAGGTAAGTCAACCTAATGGTGGAGATGGACCTCAAAGTGGAGCTGACGCAGATAATAAAGCCAAGGAAGATACAATCGCTAAAAAGATAGAAGGCAAACTAGAGGCTAAGGATATTACTGTATGGCAAAATGATACCGTTAATTGGAAAGATGGAGTTAAGTTAAAAACAGATAATGAAGAATTTAAGGGTTACTTAGATGAAGCTTCTGTTACAGATTTAGATAATAGAAATACTAGTAATAGTAATACTGATACTAATGATGATAGGGCTTTTAAAGGTAAACTTAAAGTTACGTTTAAAGATAAATCAGAAATCGAGATTGCTGATCAAAAGTTATATGTAACTAGCAAAATGACGAATATAAATAATAACAAGGCTCCTAAAAATGCTGTAGATGTAAAGTTACAGTTAGGTGAAGGTGTAAAGGATTCAAACGGGACTATAGGTCAAAAAGATAAACCAGTAGAGTATGGGTCATATAGAATTAAACCTGGAGTAAATATTTTAAATGAAGAACATCCGCAAATTAAAGATTCTCTTTTTAATTTAGTAAAACTTGAAGTATCAGATCCAGATAAATATGTTGATCCGCAATGGACTAGTGGAAGTGCTAATAAAAAGAATTTTGTTGTAAGTAAAGATAATAATATTTTTACAGCTACTGCAAGTAAGTTATTTACTATGACTTTCAAATTTGTTGGCTATGATAGGGATTCAAAAAATGGCATCGACTCTGAAAATTTACCTAAAGCTATAAAGGATAAATTACCTCAAGAGCAAAAAATTAAAGAGGGAGAATCATTTAATCCTGATAAGTTTGAAGATACAATAAATGAAAATAGTGGAGAGAATAAGTACGAGTGGAAATTTAATGGTTGGAATCTTACTGGACCTCTATCTATAAATGAAAATAAAAATTTTGAGGGAACTTGGACTAGGAGCAAAGTAGAAGAAAATTCTAATCCAGAAGTAAAGCCTGGTCCTGGAAAAGAAGAGGACAAGAAAGAAAGCCCAGAAAATAAAAATAAACCAAAGGATAATTCAAAGGCAGAAGACAAGAAAGAAAGCCCACAAGAAGAAAAGAAGCCAAAGGATAATTCAAGGGTAGAGGACAATAAAAACAATAATAAGTCTAATAATACTTTCCCAAGAATAAAAGCAAATGAAAATAAGTCTTCTTCCAATAAGATTTACACTCGAACTACAAAAAAAGAATCTAAGACAGAATCAAAGAAAGAGACTTTTTCTAAGACTGCAAAATATACTTTGACTTTAAATAGTGGAGAGTATGAAGTCCTTATAAATGGGCAAGTTATTAAAAGACAAATGGATGTTAAGCCTCTTATAAAAAATGACAGACTTATGCTTCCACTTAGAAGCCTTGCAGAAATGATTGGCACAAAAGTTGAATGGGATCAAGAAACAAGGACAGCAATCTTTACAAACAAGGATATGGTAGCAAAAATCCAAATCGATGGAAATGAAATAGTCCTTTCCAATGGCAAGGTCATCAAGATGGACTCTAAACCATTAAACATCAAGGGAAGAATTTTACTTCCAGTATCTAACGTTGCCAATGTATTTGGACTTACAAATGGAAATACAAAAGACGGCGTTGACCAAAACATCGAATGGGATGGCGACACTAAGACAGTGGAAATAAACTTAAATAAATAAAAACTTTTAAAGGACTTAGTCAAGAGCTAAGTTCTTTTTTTACTTTCTTTAAGGGATAAATAAAAAACTTCCTCATAAGAATTTAATCTCATGGGGAAGTTTATGTGAGGGTATTGAAGTAGTTTTATATTTTTATATTTATTATAACTTTGCTAATGCTTGCTCTACGTCTTTAATGATGTCTTCAGCATCTTCTATGCCCACTGACATTCTTATTAGGTCAGGGCTTATTCCAGCATGAGCAAGTTCTTCATCATTCATTTGTCTATGTGTTGTTGATGCAGGGTGAAGGACACAAGTTCTTGAATCAGCAACATGAGTTACAACAGCAGCAAGTTTTAAGCTATCCATGAATTTTGTTGCAGCTTCTCTTCCACCCTTAATACCAAAGGCAATTACTCCGCAGGTTCCCTCTGGCAAGTATTTTTGTGCAAGGTCATATTGTGAGTCGCCTTCAAGACCAGGGAAAGTGATCCAAGAAATTTTGTCGTTAGCCTTTAAATATTTAGCAAGTGCAAGTGCATTTTCGTAGTGTCTTGGCATTCTTAGGTGGAGGGTTTCAAGTCCGATTCCTAAGTAAAAAGAGTTTTGTGGGGAAGGAATACTTCCTAAGTCTCTCATTAAAGTTGTAGTCATCTTAGTTATATAAGCGCCCTTGCCAAAGGTTTCTGTGTAGACAACACCATGATAAGATTCGTCTGGTTCAGTTAGTCCAGGGAACTTGTCCTTGTGCTTTGACCAATCGAAGTTACCTGAGTCAACAACGACACCACCAACTGAGTTAGCGAATCCATTCATGTATTTTGTTGTTGAGTGAGTGACAATATCTGCACCCCATTCAATTGGTCTTAAGAAAATTGGTGTAGGGAAGGTGTTATCCACAATAAGTGGCACTCCATGGTCGTGTGCTGCTTTAGCAAAAGTTTCAATGTCTAAAACACTTAGGGATGGGTTTGAAAGAGTTTCACCAAAGACTGCTTTTGTATTTTCTTTAAAGGCCTTATTTAATTCTTCTAGGCTCACATCTGGTTCAACAAAAGTTGCTTCAATGCCAAGCTTTTTCATTGTGTTAGCAATTAGGTTGTATGTTCCACCGTAGATTGCTGATGATGCTACTATGTGATCACCTGCATTTACAATGTTAAGTAGGGCATAAAAGTTTGCAGCTTGTCCTGATGATGTTAATATTCCAGCAACACCACCTTCAAGTGCTGTAATTTTATTAGCCACTGCATCATTTGTTGGGTTGGCTAGTCTTGTGTAAAAATATCCAGCTTCCTTTAGGTCAAAAAGATTTGCCATTTGCTGAGATGAATCGTATTTAAAGGTTGTGGATTGAACAATTGGCACAACTCTTGGTTCGCCATTCTTTGGTTCATATCCTGCTTGCACACATAAGGTTCCTAAATTTTTCTTTGTCATTTTATCCTCCTAGATTTTATATACTTGTCGGCAACTCAAAGGTAAGTAACTTATAATTAAGCTTTAATAAAATAAAAAAAGCTCCCGTCCATAAAGGACGAAAGCTTGAGCTTCGTGTTACCACCTTTTTTTATTATTTTATCGCTAAAATAACCTCATAGAGTACCAACATACTCCGAACGCTATAACAGGCGTACCTGTCGCAGCCTAAACTTTTGTCTCGGTGCGATAACTCCAAGGCCATGTTCCAAAGTATCCATTTTGATTTCTTTCACCAAGCGAAATCTCTCTGTAAAAACTTTTACAATGTACTCTCCTCTTCAAAGTCTATGCATTGAATTATAATTTGGGTAAATCTATTTGTCAATAAGATAATAAAAATTTTTTTAAAGAATTTTTTTATAAGTGATGGGTTGTTAAATTAAATTAGAGAGATAGAAGCTTTTGCTTTTAATATTATTAAATATTTAAAAAATATTTTTGTAAAATTTTTAAAAAATTGCTTGACTTTATTTCTTGAAGGCCTTAATATGATATGCAATATAAAAAATATTAGAAAAAACGAGTAGACTCATAAAGACTTATAGAGAGTAAGCGTTTGGTGAAAGCTTATAGTTGGAGTGAATTCGAAAATCCTTTTTCTTATGCAGGGCAGAAATAATAGTAAGTCTTGTCGCAGTGGTAGGCGTTATCATTACCCAGCATTGATTGATGCTTGAGCGCTTATTTTTTTATAAGAATAAAGGTGGTACCGCGGAACTTTCGTCCTTTGTCATAACTGACAGAGGACTTTTTTTATACCTAAAATTATTGGAGGAACCATGATAGAGTTTAAAAATATAAATTTTATAAGAGATGGTGACTACATCTTGAAAGATATTAATTTAAAAATAAATAAAAATGAAAATTGGTTGGTCTTAGGGCCCAATGGGTCAGGAAAGTCTACCTTGTTTTCTTTGTTAAAGGCTTACACAATTGCCAGTGCCGGAGACATTGAAGTATTTGGTAAAAGCTTTGGCTTTGATAATTGGAACTGTGTAAAAGAAAAGATAAGACTTGTATCTTCTACTATGGACAAGTTTAAGGATGTTCTTTATAAGGAATCGGTCTACGAGATTGTTTTATCAGGATTAAAAAATAAAATTGGGATTTATGAGAAAGAAAGTGAGGATGAAAAAAATCTAGTAGAGAACTTTTTGCGAGATTTTGATTTTTATTATATGAAAGATAAGGAGTACAAAGTTTTATCTGCTGGAGAAAAGCAAAAGGTATTGATTTTAAGAAGTTTAATCGCAAGACCTGAGATATTAGTTTTAGATGAACCCTGTGCAAGTCTAGACTTGTTCCAAAAAGAAAAAATTTTAAATTTTATTGAGGATATAAAGACTAATTTAATTTATATAAGTCATGACATATCAGAAATATTACCAACCATTACTCACGTTGTCCTAATTAAGGATGGAAGAATATTTAAAAAGGGGAAAAGGGAAGAAGTGTTAACAGATAAAAATCTTTCAGAACTTTACGGTTTGAATTTGAATATAGAATTCCCAAGGGATGAAAGACCAATAATACATGTGTTAAGGGGTGAAGGAAAATGAAAGTTAAAGGCTCGGAGATTATTTTAAAAACTTTAATAGATGAAGGCGTGGATACCCTCTTTGGTTATCCTGGTGGCTCTGTAATACAAGTTTTTGATTCTCTCTATGACTACAGGGACAAAATAAAATTAATTAGGACAAGCCATGAACAAGGGGCTGCTCATGCTGCTGATGGTTTTGCAAGATCCACTGGCAAGGTTGGAGTTGTTATTGCAACATCAGGACCTGGAGCTACAAATATCGTGACGGGAGTAGCCACTGCCTTTATGGATTCAATTCCTCTTGTTTGCATCACAGGAAATGCAAGCAGGAAATTAATTGGAAAGGATTCCTTTCAAGAAATAGACATAGTTGGTATTACAATGCCAATTACAAAACACAATTTTATTGTAAGAGATGTATCTCAACTTCAAGAAACAATTAGAAAGGCTTTTAAAATTGCAAACTCTGGAAGGAAGGGACCTGTACTTATTGATATTCCATCAGATGTAATGGCAGATTTTACTTATTATGAACCAAAAGAAAAATTAAGTGAAAAAAATAACTTTGATATAAAAGAAGTGGACATATTAAAAGTTGCTAATTATATTAACAATTCAAAGAAACCAATTATTTACTGTGGAGGTGGTGTAACAGCCTCGGGAAGTTTTAAAGAACTCAGAAAATTAATTCAAGAATCTAACATTCCAGCTTGCAACACAATAATGGGAATTGGCGTTCTTGGATATGAAGATGAATTAAATCTTGGAATGCTTGGAATGCATGGGAGATACAGTACTAACCAGGCTATTGATGAGTGCGATCTATTAATAGCTTGTGGAGTTAGATTTTCTGATAGGGTTGCACTTAATACAGAAAAATTCGCAAAAAACGCATATATAATTCACATCGACATAGATAAGTCTGAAATTGATAAAAATATTTTTACAAATTTTAGCTTAATTGGAGATGTAAAGGAAATATTAACTAGGCTCTTACCTCATATTCATTCAAAGGAGAGAAGAGATTGGATAAGTAGAATTAATGAATTAAGAAAAAACGACTACGTTCCAAAATCTTCTGAAGACGAGATTAAACCTCATCAAGTAATAAAATATATTTCAAAGACACTGGGGGAAGATTTGATTTTTGTTACTGACGTTGGTCAACATCAAATGTGGACTGCCCAGTACTGTGGAAGAACACATCCGAGATCTTTTTTGACAAGTGGTGGACTTGGGACTATGGGATTTGGGTATGGTGCAGCCATAGGAGCTAAAGTTGGAAATCCTAATAGACCTGTGGTGCATATTACAGGAGATGGTTCCTTTAATATGAACTTTAACGAGGTCATAACAGCTGTTAATAATCATGTAAACATCATAACAGTTGTGATGAATAACAGTGCTCTTGGAATGGTAAGACAGTGGCAGCATATCTTGTATAATGATAGATTTTCAGGAACAAATATGGTAAGTGGTCTTGACTACGTTAATCTCTCAAAAGCTATGGGTGCAGATGCCTATTCTTGTAAGAGTTTTAATGAATTTAAAATTTCTTTTGATAAGGCAATAAGGGCGAATAAACCTGTTGTGATTGAAGTTGAAATAGATAAGGATGAATTAGTATTGCCAATGATACCAGCAGGTGGTTCTGTTGAGGATGTGATAATGGAGTGAAGAGATGAAAAGTTTAAGCACAATAAATATTCTAGTTTACAATAATGCAGGTATTCTTACGAGAATTTCATCTATTCTCGCAAGGAGAGATTTCAACATTGAAAGTATTAATGCTGCTGTTGTCAATAAAGATGATAACAAGACAAGGATCATTGCCACAATATCAGAAGAACCTGATTCAGTTAGGCAAGTTGTAAATCAAATTGAAAAACTAGAAGATGTAATTAATTTGGAAATTATGAATAATGAAAACTTCATATCTCGTGAGATGCTATTAATTAGACTTGAAATTTCTAGTGGAGATTATTTGGAGCTAAATGCACTGACTAATTTGTATGGTGCAAAAATTGTTGATTATTCTTCAGAAAATTTATTTTTAGAATTGACTGGGGATAAGAAAAACTTAGATGATTTTTTAAAAATTATTTCTAAGTATAAAGTAGTTGATGTAATAAGAACTGGTATAACAGGAATTAAAAAATTTTAGGAGGAAAGAAAATGATAAAAAAATATTATGACAAAGATTGTGACTTATCTTTATTAAGTGGAAAGACAGTAGCTATAATGGGTTTTGGATCTCAAGGTCATGCTCATGCAATGAACTTAAAAGAAAGTGGAGTTAATGTAATCGTTGGACTTAGAAAATCTTCTAAGTCAAGAAAGATGGCTGAAGAATTTGGTCTTGAGGTAATGGAAGTTGCTGAAGCTGCAAAGAGAGCAGATATTGTTATGATGTTAGTTCCTGATGAAGTTTCTGCAGATATATATAATAATGAAGTTGCACCAAACTTAAAAGCTGGAGATACACTTATGTATGCTCATGGATTTAACGTTCATTACAATCTTGTTAAGCCTGCTGAAGGAATTGATGTGTCTATGGTTGCACCAAAGGGACCAGGTCATACTGTTAGAAGTCAATACGAACAAGGATATGGCGTTCCTTCACTTGTTGCAGTCTATCAAGATGCAAGTGGCAAGGCCAAGGATGTAGCTCTTGCTTATGCATCTGCCCTTGGAGCAGGAAGAGCTGGAATTTTGGAAACTTCTTTTAAGGAAGAAACTGAGACAGATTTATTTGGTGAACAAGCTGTTCTTTGTGGCGGCATAACTGAACTTATGAAGGCAGGATTTGAAACTCTTGTTGAGGCAGGTTACGAACCTGAAATGGCATACTTTGAATGTATCCATGAAATGAAGTTAATTGTTGATATGATAGTTGAAGGTGGATTTGCAAATATGAGAAATTCAATTTCTAACACGGCTGAGTATGGAGATTATCATGCTGGTAAAAAAATCATAGGAAAAGAAACTCGTGATAATATGAAAAAAGTATTAGATGACATTCAATCCGGTGCCTTTGCAAGTGAGTTTATGCAAGAATTTAGTGGTGGAAGAAAAATCCAATTCTTAACAACAAGGAGAAGGGAAGCAGAACATCAACTTGAAAAAGTTGGTGGAGAACTTAGATCAATGATGACTTGGTTAAAAAAGTAGGTCAAGTATGAAGTTAACTAGTGAAAAAGTATTAAAAGGACCAGAGAGAGCACCAAATAGGTCTCTCTTCTACGCCCTTGGATATACAAAAAAGCAACTTGAGAGACCTCTTGTTGGAATAATTTCTGCTTATAGTGAGATTGTACCAGGACATATGTATCTTGATAAGGTTGCAGATGCTGTAAAGACAGGAGTATTAATGAATGGGGGAACACCAATTACTATTCCGTCAATTGGAGTATGCGATGGTATAGCCATGGGTCATCTTGGAATGAAGTATTCTCTTCCAAGTCGAGACTTAATCGCAGATAGTGTAGAGACTATGGCAATTGCCCATGGACTTGATGCCCTTGTTCTAGTTCCCAATTGTGACAAGATAGTTCCTGGTATGATTATGGGTGCTCTTAGATTAAATCTTCCAACTATACTTGTTAGCGGTGGACCAATGCTTGCTGGAAAAAATAATAAAAAAGAAATTTCTCTTTCTTATGCCTTTGAAGCTGTTGGTGCCAACAAGGCTAACTTGATAAGTGATGATGACCTATATGAAATTGAAAAATCAGTTTGTCCAACTTGTGGATCTTGTGCAGGGATGTATACTGCCAACTCAATGAACTGCCTTTCAGAAGCGATAGGTTTAGCCTTGCCAGGTAATGGCACAACCCCAGCAGTCTATTCTGAAAGATATAGAATTGCAAAAGAGTCTGGATTTGAAATTATGGAACTACTTAAGAAGGACATCAGAATAAAGGACATAATAACTGATAGGTCAGTTAGGAATGCAATAGTTTGTGACATGGCCCTAGGTTGTTCTACTAACACCGTTCTCCACCTCTTAGCAATTGCATCTGAAGCTGGACTTGATGTAGACCTTAACTTGTTTAACGAAATAAGCGAAAAAGTTCCAAACTTGTGTCATCTTGCTCCAGCAGGACCTCATCACATGGAAGACTTATATTTAAGTGGTGGAATAGGGGCAGTGCAAAAGGAACTTCTAAAGGGAAATTTTCTCGATACAGATGTTATAACAGTAAGTGGAGAAAAACTTTCTGAAAATTTAAAAAGTGTCGAGATTAAAAGTCATGATGTCATTAGACCTTTAGAAAATCCTTATTCAAAGGTTGGTGGCTTAGCAATTTTATTTGGTAACATTGCAAGAAGAGGTTGCGTTGTAAAAAGATCTGCTGTAGACGAAAGTATGTTAAGACACTCTGGACCAGCAAGAGTTTTCAATTCAGAAGATGATGCGATTAAGGCTATTTATGGAAGAAAAATAAATAAGGGTGATGTAGTTGTTATTCGTTATGAAGGACCAAAGGGTGGTCCTGGTATGAGGGAGATGCTTAACCCAACATCAGCTCTTGCAGGTATGAAGCTTGACAAGGAAGTAGCACTTATAACTGACGGCAGGTTTTCTGGAGCTTCAAGAGGAGCATCAATAGGTCATGTATCTCCTGAAGCTGCCCTCGGTGGCGAAATAGGAATTATTGAAGAAGGAGATATTATTGAAATAGATATACCTAAGTATTCAATAAATTTAAAAATTTCTGAAGAGGAGTTAAATAAAAGAATGGATAACTTTAAACCATTAGAAATAAATAAGGTTTCAGGATGGCTTGATAGGTATAGAAGATGCGTAACAAGTTCAGACAAGGGTGCAATTCTAAAGTAAAATAAAAATTTTTTATTAACTTAATAAGATTAATAACTTCATAGGATATAAAAGGGTAGGTCTAAAATTGGACCTACCCTTTTTCTTATTCATATTTTAATAATTTATTAGACAGTTTTGTAAATATTAAGATTTCAATTAATGAAAATAGAAGCATTTTTATTCCATCAACTTTATTAATTAAGTCAAAATGATTTGTTGTAATAGCGAGCTTGCTGGAAGCAATAATATTTTGAAATATTGGCAATATATTTTGTGCCACAAGTGCAAAGCCAAAAATTGAAATCAAGACTGACGCAAGAACTATTAAGCCTAGAGATTTTATTTTTAAACTAAGGTAATTCATTATGGCAATTATTGGAAGGGAGGATAGGATACTTATTCCAATGTAGTAGATGTATAATCCTAACCTTTCAATATTAAAACCACATATAAATTTGCCACTTAATACAAATAGTAATAAAAAATAAATTTGAGTGAAGGCTATTATGATAAAGGCAATAAAAGACTTTGCCCTAATGAAATTTATATTTTTAATAGGACTTGTTCTTATTAATTTTAAGCCAGCCTTGTGTTCAACAGACCAAAGACTTGAAACTATTATGGATATAAGGGGGATAATAAAAAACATAAAGTAGAAGAGTGATGTTTGAGTCCAAAGACTTTCCCATTTGTTTTTTAAGACTTCTTGATTTAGTAAATAGTTTATAGTCCCAAAAATATTTGCAAGCAAGGGGATTATTAATACTGTAGTTAAGAGTGAAAACAATTTTAATTTTTTAAATTCTATTTTTAACATTTATGCCTCCTATATGTCCTTAGAGAGTGTAAATTTATTAAGTCTTGTGATGTAAATTAGACTGAGGATGATATAAATTAAGCTTACAAGCAATGTGATATAATTTATATTATTCATAGTCTGTGTGTATACTTGTCCATCTTTTACATAATTTATATTTAAGATAGTAGCAAGGAGTCCAAAGGGATTTATTTGCGATAAAACTTTTGATGTTAGCATGGTAATTATTCCAGACATTGCTCCCACAATTGAAAAGAAGAGGGAGAAGTAAATCTTTTTACTTTTAATTTCAATTATTGTGAAGATCAATAGCATAGAAATGTTAATTGATAAAGTTGTTAAAAAGTAAATTATTATTCTTTTTATTATCTCCATATCTAAGTCAAAGTTTATATTTTTACTTGCTAAAAATATTATTATTAACCACTCAACAATTTGTAGTAAGAAAACTTTTATGGACAAGTTTTTAATTTTATCCAATAAAATTTTCTGAACTTTTAAACCAAGGCTCATTTGCATTTGCCACATATTATTCTTCTCTTCAATCTCTATTACTTTCTTAACAAGGGATGATAGGGCGATGGGATTAAAAAACAAAGAGATTACTAAATAAGAATCCAATATTCTTGCAAGGGGATATTTATTAACTTGAAAGTCTTTTGTCTTGAAGGCTATAAGGATTGAAAATAAATGTATGGCAAACAAAATTAAAATTGTTAAATTTAATTTCAGTCCCTTATTCTTTTTCTTTTCTAAATTTTTCATTCAATCACCTTACACTTGTTTCTTGAATAAATAACTTTTCAAGACTTTCTTTTCTTTTTTCGACCCTATAGATATCAAGGTCATTGACAAGAATTTTTATTATTCTTGCAACTTCTTCTTTACTTTTATTTCCAAGAACTAAATAGTCGTCAACAATATTTGACTGAGGAAGTTCTAGTAACTTTGAGGCCTTAAGATTATCAGATGTCTTTAAAACAATCACTGGTGGATGGAGGTCCCTATAGTCTCTTAAAGAACCAGTGTAAGTTAAGGACCCATTTTTAAGTATTCCAATGTGAGTCGATATTTTTTCAATTTCATCCAAAATATGCGAAGAAATTAAAATACTAGTATTAGAATTTTTTACAATACTTTTAAACAGGTCTCTCATCTCTTCAATACCATAAGGGTCAAGTCCATTGATAGGCTCATCTAAGATTAAAAATTTTGGATTTCCAATAAGGGCTATGGCAATACCTAGCCTTTGTTTCATTCCCAGTGAAAACTCTCTGACCTTCTTATCTTTACTTTTTATTAGTCCAACATCTCTAAGTGTTTTATCAATCTTGTCTTTATTTATATTTTTCATGTCACAGATAAGATCTAGGTTATCATAGGCAGTGAGGTGGTCATAAAAGGACGGGGCTTCAATTAAAGAACCCAAATTTTTATTTGTTTCCTTTTGATTTTTTTCATTTACCTCTTTTCCATACAAGCTTATTTTTCCAGAATCTTTTTTAACTAAACCAAGAATAGACTTCATAAGTGTGGACTTGCCAGCACCATTAGGCCCAATAAGTCCAAAGATACTTCCTTCTTGGATTTCTAAGTTAACATTCTTTAATACTGTGTTTTTGTCATAGGATTTCGTAAGATTTTCAATTTTTAAAATATTTGTCATGATGTTCTCCTTTCTCAAATTCAAAATGATTATAAAAAATTAAAATAACTTAGAGATTTTAAGTAGATTACTTTTGCATCACATTTTATGAATTCAAATTTTTATGTGATAAAATTGATTTAAAGGAGAATGAAATGAATATTTTTAGAGATGCAAGTATTTTATTAGTTGATGATGAGTCCTATTTGATTGATAGTATGTATAAGTTTTTAAAGAACAAGGGATATCAAAAGATATTCACAGCAAAAAATATTGCAGAAGCAAGATTTAAACTTAATAACAATAAAGTTGATTTAATGATATTAGATATAATGCTAACAGATGGAAGTGGCTTTGACTTATTGAAGGACCTTAGGAAGAAGTCAAGCCTACCTGTAATTATATTGTCAGCCCTAAGCGGTATTGATGACAAAAAAGAAGGCTTCGATTTAGAAGTGGACGACTATATTGTAAAACCTTTTTTGCCTGAAGACCTCTTGTGGAGAATAGAGGCAGTCCTTAGGAGAACCTATCAGAATAAAAATGAAAAAATAGTTTTATCAGGTGGAATTATTTTTGATAGAGAGAGGGCAATGCTAATAAAGAATGAAGAGGAGATACAATTGACGGCAAAACAATTTAAAATTTTAGATTATCTTGCTACTAATTTAAATAAAATTGTTTCAATAGACCAAATATTAGAAAAATGTTGGGAAGATAGCTTTGGTTACGAAAATACTTTAATAACCCACATCTATAGACTAAGGGATAAGCTTGAAAAAGATCCTGCAAATCCAAAAACTCTTATTACAGTTAAGGGATTGGGCTACAAGTTACTTGGAGATAATAAAGAATGTTAAATTATTTTTTTAAAAAACTAAAGAAATTTGTTCTATTTATATTAATTTTATTGGTCTTAATGATTTTGAGTTTAATTGGAAATTTTTATACAAGTTTTAAATTTTCAAAAAAATATACAGAGCCAAGCAAGGTATTTGAATTTGTAGAAAATAATAAAGAGGAAAATAAGGCTGAAGAAATTTATTTTACAGAGGAAAATAAGAAATACTTAGAAGATAAAAATATTTGGGCAATAAGAATTGATAAAAATGGACAAGTTGTTGAGAGCTTTAAAAAGCCTCATGAAGTTAAAAATAAATTTGAAATAAGTGATGTTGTTAGGTTTACAAGATATTACTTAAATGATTATCCTGTCTTTACTTTTGTAGTAGATGATGGAGTATTAGTCCTTGCTTATCCAAAAAATTCTTTAGACAAGTTTCCCTTTAATTATTATTCCTACGATTTAGCAAAGATAAATATTTTTATTTTGCTTGTTAGCATTCTTTTGTTCTCTATACTCGTTTATGTATTTTATGTTTATGAAGTCAAAAGCATTTTTAAGAAGTTGAACCCACTTCAAGAAGCTATCAATAATGTTTTTGATGAAGATTTTAAGGGGCTTGAAGAAGAGGGAGAGTTAAAAGAAATTTCTAAAACAATTAATGAAGCAAATGAGAAATTTATTAACCTTAAAAAGAGTCAAGCAAGTTGGCTCAGAGGAATAAGTCACGACATAAGGACTCCTCTCACAAAAATCTCTTGGGAGATGGAAGGAATTAAAAACAAGGAAAATTTTGATGAAGTCAAAAGAATTGAAAATCAAGTTATAAAAATAAGTAGAATAATCGAGGACTTAAATTTGACAAATAGTCTTGAGAACCTTAGTGATAAACACTTTGAGTGTAAGGATCCAATCTCTGTCATAAGAAAGTTAATTGTAAATAGTTTAAATGAAAATCCTAATAAAGAAATTATTTTTGAAAATAAAATAAATAAAGAAATAAAAATAAAAATGGATAATCATTTATTTTATAGGATGCTAGAAAATATTTTAAACAACAGTATTAAATATGGAGAGGGAAAAATTTATATAAATTATGAGATTTTATATGACAGCTTACTTATATCTATTAAAAATGAAGGAAGACCAATTGATTATAGTGTTATAAAAAGACTTAACGAAGAAAACCTATCCGATGTTCAAAGACATGGAATGGGTTTGTTCGTATCAAAACAAATTTGTAACTTGCACAAGGGCGTGATGAAAATAGAAAATTATGATCAAGCTGTAATTGTGTCTTTTATTTTTGATTTAAAATAAACTACTAAGCCGCATCATCTTATGCCCATAATATTGACGATTACTAAAGTGATGTAATATAATAATCTATATGCTTAAAAATCGATTTATATAGAAAGGTGATTAGATGTCAGGACATTCTAAATGGAATAATATTAAAAATAAAAAAGGTAAGGAAGATGCAAGAAGAGGTAAAATTTTTACAAAACTTGCAAGACAAATAACTGTAGCAGCTAAGGAAGGTGGACTTGATCCAGATTACAATCCATCACTTAAGGTTGCTATAGATAAGGCTAAGGCAGAAAATATGCCTAATGACAACATAGAAAGAGCTATTGCTAAAGCCGGCGGTGGCGACAACGACGATAACTTCGAAGAAATTGTTTACGAAGGATATGGCCCAGGTGGGGTTGCTGTTATGGTCCACTGCCTAACAGATAATAGAAATAGAACTGCACCTGAAATAAGACATTTATTTGATAAATATGCAGGTAATCTTGGTCAACCAGGTTGTGTATCTTTTATGTTTGATAAAAAGGGAATACTTGGTGTGTTGAAAGAGGACTTTGACGAAGATGAGTTTACTTTAATTGCAATTGATGCTGGAGCAGAAGATGTAGTCGACAGGGGAGAAGCCTTTGAAATTATTACTGAGCCAGAAGACTATCACAATGTAAGAAAGGCTTTGGAAGATGAAGGTCATTCCTTTATTGAATCTGATATAACTTACATCCCTCAAACTGAAACTGCTTTAGATGATGAAGATGATATTAAGAATATGGAAAAGTTAATTGATGCCTTAGAGGACAACGATGATGTAACAGATGTGTTCACATCATGGGAGAGAGACTAATGGAAATTAATAGAATTATTGACCATACTTTATTAAAACCAGAATCTACAGAAGAACAAATTGAAAAAATAATAGAAGAAGCAAAAGAATATAATTTTTTCTCAGTTTGTGTAAACCCAGTGTGGGTTAAAAAATGTGCTGAAAGTTTAAAGGACACTGATGTAAAAGTTTGTACAGTTATTGGGTTTCCACTAGGTGCTAACACAAAAGATGTAAAAGTTTTTGAAACAGAAAATGCTATAAAAAATGGAGCCAATGAAATTGACATGGTAATAAATATTGGACTTCTTAAGTCAAAAAAATACGACTTAGTTAAAGAAGAAATCCAAGAAATTGCAAAAGTTTGTCATAATAATGGGGCCCTTTTAAAGGTTATACTTGAAAATTGTCTTCTAACAAAAGAAGAAATTGTTAAGGCTTGTGAGCTTTCAGATGAAGCTGGAGCAGATTTTGTTAAAACTTCTACTGGTTTTTCAACTTCAGGAGCAGACCCTGATGATGTTGCCTTGATGAGAAAATCTGTATCAGAAAGAGTAAAGGTTAAGGCTAGCGGAGGCATAAGAGACTACAAAAAATCCCTAGAAATGATTGAAAAGGGAGCCGATAGACTTGGTGTATCTGCTGGAGTTAATATTTACAAAGAAAGCAAGTCACTATGAATATAAATCCCGTTGCCTTTACAATTTTTGGACTAGAAGTTAAATGGTACGGAATTCTAATTGCTCTTGGAGTTTTCTTGGCTATCCTTATAACAGAGTCCATGGCAAAGAAGAAATCTTACAAAAACGGACTTTACAAGGATATTGCAAATGATGTTTCACTATTTGCAGTTATAATTGGAGTCTTGGGAGCAAGGCTTTATTATGTAATATTTGAATGGGACTACTATAGCCAACATTTAAATGAAATCTTTGCAATCCGAAATGGTGGACTAGCAGTTTACGGAGGCATTATTGCTGGCGGTCTAACAATTTATATATTCACAAGAGTGAAAAAAGTAAATTTTTGGACTTTGACAGATTGTATTGCACCTGGTCTTGCCCTTGCCCAATCAATTGGCAGGTGGGGGAACTATATTAATGGAGAAGCTCACGGTGGAGTTACTAATGTGCCTTGGGCAATTTTAGTTGATGGACAAAGGGTTCATCCAACATTTTTTTATGAATCCTCTGTAAATTTTTTGATATTTTTATTTTTATATTTTTATCTTTCAAAAAAGCAAAAGTTTGAAGGACAATTAATATCTTTTTATTTAATATGCTATGGTCTTGCAAGATTCTTTATTGAGGGAATGAGAACTGATTCTCTCTATGTTGGTGCCTTTAGGGTTTCCCAACTTGTGAGTCTTGGACTTATTGTCTTTGGACTTGCCATAAGATTTATAGCAAAAAGTAGACAAGAAAATAAATGATTTTTTAGACTAGGCGACTAGTCTAATTTTATAGGTGGTATTTTGAATAAGATTAATTACAATTTGGAAATGGAAAAAGTAATAAAAACTATAGACAAAAACCATAAGCCAAGGCTACTTTTGCACTCTTGTTGTGGTCCATGTTCTTCTGCAATCTTGGAAAGGATTAATGAATACTTCGACATTGATGTATTTTATTACAACCCAAACATTGATAGGGAAGAAGAATTTTACAGAAGAGCTGAGGAGCAGGTGGAACTTGTGAAGAACTTAGGACTAGACGATGAAATTCAAGTACAAGTAATTAAGTATAATCACCATGAGTTTCTTGATTACATCAAGGGTTTTGAAAAATATCGTGAAGGTGGTCCTAGATGTTTTAAGTGTTACAGGCAGAGAATGGAGAGGGCGGCAGAATTTGCTACTGAAAATAAGTACGACTATTTTACAACGACACTTTCTATTTCTCCTCACAAGGACTCACAAATTTTAAATAAATTGGGAGATTTTTTATCCAAGGAATACAATGTTAAATATTTATTTTCAGACTTTAAGAAAAAAAATGGGTTTAAAAGATCTGTAGAGTTAACAGAAAAGTTTAATATGTATAGGCAAGATTATTGTGGTTGTGAATTTTCAAGGAGTAAAGATTGAAAAATTTTAAAAACATCTTTATAATTTCTCTTGTTTTCTTTTTAAGTTTGAGCTTATTTGTTGCATATAAAACTGATTTTAAATTTGAGAATATAAATAATGTAAGTAATGAAAAGATAGAAAAAAATAAAGATAAGGCTAGCTTAAAAGAAGACAAGACTCAAGTTAAAATTCTTGCCATGGGTGACATGATTTTTCATCAGCCCATTGTTAAAAATTATAGGACTGGTAATACTTATGATTTCACACCTATTTTTGCAAATATATCAGAAGATATTAAGGGAGCAGATCTTGCTATTGCAAACTTCGAAGGATCCGTAAATTCAAACAGAAAATTATCTGGTTTTCCTATGTTTAACTTTCCCAAGGAGTCTATTTATTCTTTAAAAAATGCTGGATTTGATATTTTATCTACTGCTAATAACCATGCTCTTGACACAGGTCTTGAAGGAGTAGCTGAAACTCTAAGTCACATTAAAAATAGTGGTATGAAGTCCTTTGGTACCCTAACAGAAGATGGGGAAAAGGGGATTCTTGTTGAAAAGAATGGAATAAAAATTGGATTAATCTCCTTTACAGATACCTTAAATGGTATGGACTCGCTAATGAGAAATAAGGAGTATTCCGTCAACACTTTTTCACAAGATGTCGCTGGAGATATAAAAAAACTTAAGGACAAGTGTGACATTGTAATAGTTTATCCTCACTGGGGAAATGAATACCAAGTCCATCCAAACGAAAGACAAATTTACTTAAAAAATAAGCTACATGAGTATGGGGCAGATATTATTCTAGGATCTCATCCTCATGTTTTGCAAAGATATGAAGTAGAAGAGATTAATAATAAAAAACTCTTCACTATTTATTCTATGGGAAATGCTCTTTCCAGCCAAAGAGTTGAAAATTTAAAAAAATCTGGAGTTGACACAGGCGTCCTTGTTAAACTTGAGATCGAAAAGGACAATATAAGTGGTCTTACTACTTTAAAATCATATGAAGTCCAACCAACTTATGTCAATAGGTATAGGACAAAGGGAAGGCTTAATTATGATGTGGTTAAACTTCAAGATATAAGGCCTGGTGGAAAATTAAGTGGAGGAATAGATAAGACTCTACAAAATTCTGCTGATAAAAAATACAAGGATGCCCTTGGGGTTTTACAAGGTGAGATATGAAAAAGGACCAAGTACCAGGTACAAATTTTATAATTTTTCAAGATGAAGATGAATTTAAATACACCACAGACTCTTTAATACTCTCTTCCTTTGTTAAAAAGGGGAAAAGGGCTCTTGATCTAGGCTGTGGTAATGGAATACTTTCTCTAAGACTAGCTGATAGGTTCCTTGAAATTCATTCTGTAGACATTAACAAAATAGTTTTAGAAAACTTTAGGGAATCTGTAAAAGAAAATAAACTAGAAGATAAGATAAAAATATTAGAAAAAGATATTTTCGATTTAAAAGAAGTTTATGAAACAAATTATTTTGATTCTATAGTTTTTAATCCACCCTACTATGATTATGAAAATATAAAATTTGAAACAATTCCGGCAAAGCACTTTTTTGATATCGAAAAGAGCCTTTACATAATTAATTATCTCTTAAAGAACTCTGGAAATCTTTATATTATTTATCCAACTTATAGGTTGGCTGAACTTGTTTATAAGATTAATCTAGCTGGCTTGAGAGTAAAACACATAATAAACATCCATGGTAACATTCATAAGAACCCAAAGAACTCTATTGTCATTGCTAGAAAGCAGGGAAATTTTGACAATGATTTTAGAGATTTTTACATAAGACAAGGGGAGGTCTATACAGACGAGATGAAGAGAGTTTATAGAAATGAGGTGGTTTTGTGATTTATTTTTGTCCAACTCCCATAGGAAACTTAGGTGATATAAGTCTTAGGACAATGGAAATTTTAAAGTCAGTTGATATAATATATGCAGAAGATAAGAGAGTTACTTTAAAACTTTTAAATCACTATGATATTAATAAGGAACTTAGGACATATCATAAGTTTAATGAGGCAGAAATGTCTGAAAAAATTATTCAACATTTAGACAACAAAAATATTGCCCTGGTAACTGATGCAGGTATGCCTGGTATAAGTGATCCTGGTTCAGTCTTAGTTAAAAAACTTATTGAAGAAAATATTGACTTTAGGGTTTTGCCAGGAGCTAACGCAGCTTTAACAGCTTTAGTTTTATCAGGACTTGATACAGATCATTTCACTTTTTATGGCTTTACTGGAAGTAAATCTAGTAGCAGAAAAAAAGAATTTGAAGGCCTTAAAGATTTAAATTTCACTTTGATTTTTTATGAAGCACCTCACAGGATAAGAGACTTTTTACAAGATGTATATGAAATTTTTGGCGAAAGAAAAATTTCTATCTCGAGAGAAATTACAAAGGTCTTTGAAGAAACTATTAGGACTACAACATCAAAAATTCTAGAAAGGGATATTGTAGAAAAGGGAGAGTTTGTTATAGTTCTTGAAGGAAATAATGAAGAAAAAGTTTACGATATTAAAAGTCTTCTTGAAGAAGAATTAAAGTCTGGAAAGAAAAAGTCTCAAGCAGTAAAAGAAGTTTCAAAAAAATACAATCTTCCTAAAAATGATGTTTACAAGGAGAGTTTAGACCTATGATTAATTTACAAGATCTTGAAGGTCAGCTTAGAGAAGTAAATAAGAGTCTGAAAGATAAGTATAATTTTATATTTAGCCTAGACAATGATGCTTTTAGAAAAGAGATTACAGAAAACGTTGGAAGACTTATTAAAATGGAAAAGTTTCCTAAAGAAAAACTTTCTAAATATAAGAGGACTGTTGGAGTAGATGGATCTAACAACAGGTCTGGTGGCGCCTTTCCTCACTTCATAGAAATTTTCCAAGGACTTGCAAAGTCAACTGATGGTAATGAAATTTATAAAAATAAGGTCTACACACCCACGCTAAATGATATTTATGAGGATAAAAATCTTTCGCAAAAATATCTTGCAACAATTGAAATTGAAACTGCACTTGAATATATAGACAAATATGATTTTGATTACTTAATGATGGATGGTGGCTTTATAAGATATAAGATCAACTGTCTTAATTTGTTTACGGAGTTAAGAGAAACTTGTGAAGCAAAAAATATAATACTCTTTGGTGTAATAAAAGACTTAAAGACAAATGTAATTGCAAGAAGTCTTGAAATCGACGAAAGTATTTATGACCGAGAAATTTTATTTAATCGACTTAAGACTGGTGAAGCAGTTTTAATTCGTAATGAAATTAATAAAAAGTTTATCAAGGATGGTTTGGGGGAAGGATTTTCATCAGCCTTTATGAGGACATCAAAGTTCCCTGGTGCAGTAGGTCTTGATATCTTAGACACACAAGAAAGATATTTGGAAGAAATATCTAGCCTCATCTACACCCTAACACCAATGTCATCAAGGGGAGTTCCCCTTTGGCTTGATATAGTTGATAGGGATGTAAAGATAACCGATGAAATATTGACAACTCTTTTAGAAGAATACCTAGATAGAGATGTCTATGAAAGATTTTTTATTTCTGAAAGAGATAAGAGAAGCCTATAGGAGGAAATATGAAGGTACTTGGAGTAACAACAACAAGAGAAGTATATATTGGTTCTAAGGACAAAAACTTTAGGAACAATGAATTTTTAATAGTTGAAGACCCAGTTCAAGGTGATATCATTGGAGAAGTTGTGGACTCGCAAACTTTTAACCGTTTCATTCCTCTTGATATTGGTGGAGACTTTGTTGACAGCGACGTCTTATCATCCCTTGGTTCAATGGGATATGATGTTGGAGATGAAACAGTTTATGTAGCCAAGCTAAGATTCTTTGAAGAACTTTTATATCCACCTCTAACAGGTAGTGACTTAAGAGCTCCAGTCTTTGATGAAATAAAAAATTTATTAATTGACACCCTTCCAAAAGAATCACTTATTTTAGGTTCTATAAAAAACACTGATAACATAGCCCAAGGAATGGATGATGTTTATAGGGATTTATTTTCAACTTTTCAAAATAAAGAATTTATAAAGCAAAGGGAACTTCCTTATTTATTTGATTATAAGTCTATGCACCAGTACCCTCACATAGGTGTATTTGGTGGCTCAGGTAGTGGTAAGTCCTTTGGCATTAGAGTTCTTTTAGAAGAACTTATGGAAATGGGTGTGCCTGCAATTGTAATGGACCCTCATTATGAAATGGACTTTACAAATAATTCTGAAATTTCTAATAAGGACTACACTGATAAATTTAAGTGTTTAGAAATTGGAATTCAAACAGGAATAAAATTTCAAGAGCTACAAAAAAGAGACTTAAAAAATCTTTTAAATGCAGCATCTCCTTTAACTGATTCCATGAACAACGTAATTGATGTTATGCTTTCAAAGGGCGCAAGCTTTGAATCCTTTAAAAATAAGTTGGACTTATTATTAGAAGGACAAGAAATAGGTTCAAGAGATAAAATTTTATCAGAGATAGCAATCGAAGAGGACCAAACAAGAAGAGATAGACTTGAAGAAGTTTTAGATATTTATGAAAGATATGACAAGACTTGCAACTCAATGAGTGTGCGTGGAGTCTTGTGGAGGCTTATGACCCTCCAAGGCGAAGGAATATTTTCGCATAATATTGACGAGCTCTTGGACCTATTAAAGAGAAGAAAGTTAGTTGTACTTCAAGGGTCAACAAGGATGATAAATGTTTTTTCTACTTATCTTTTGTCAAAATTATATTATTTGAGAAAGGAATATAGAGACGAACTTTATAGAAATAATGTTAAGGTAGATTATTTCCCACCTTTTATAATTATTACTGATGAGGCTCACAACTTTGCTCCTAAGGGTTTTGATACTCCCTCAAAGTCTATCCTGCGTGAAATTTCACAAGAGGGAAGGAAGTATGGCGTGTTTTTGATACTTGCAACACAAAGGCCAACACTCCTTGATGAAACAATAACTGCTCAGCTAAATACAAAACTAATTTTCAGAACAGTAAGAGCATCAGATATTGATACTATTAGAGAAGAGACTGACCTGTCATCAGATGAGACAAAGAGACTTCCTTATTTGAGTTCAGGAGATGTTTTCATTTCTTCAGCAAAGAAGGGAAGGACTTCCTTTGTGAGGATTAGGGCTGCTAATACAGTTTCACCTCATACTGAAAATCCCTTTGACGAATTGACAGCTCACGACAATGAAGTTTATGAAAAGTTCTTCTTAGACATAAAAGACTTGCTTCCAATTGACACTTCCAATTTAAATGGAGCTCTTATGAATTACAACAAAAAATCTGGAGATAATTTGTCCTATGATGAATTTAAAAACAATTTGGATAAGTTATGTGAAATTGAAATGATTGAAAAAGAGACAAACTTCTTAACAGAAATGTATAAGATAAAATAAAGAAAAGGCCTAGGTTTAATTCGATTTAAACTTAGGTCTTTATTTTTTGGGTTTATTTATAAGATATGCATCATATAAGTCTTGTAGTGATTTTTTCTTATTGATTATTTTTAATTTGTTATTCCTCGATAAAGTTTTTATAAAGTGTTCTTTCTTTAGGGCGTCAGACTTATCTAAACACTCTTCGCTAAAGACCATCTCTACAGGCAGCCTTATTGCAGTGTATTTAGATGCCTTGCCGGTCTTATGAGTTTTTAATCTTTTATCAAGGTCGACTGTGTAGCCAGTATATAAACTTCCATCGGAACATTTTAAAATATAAACGTAAGCGGTCATCTACTCACCACTTAAGTAGTCATCAAGAGTGAAATTAATTATTTCAAACTCAAAACCACGTCCTTGAAGATAATTCTTTGCAGAATTAATTTTTTTAGGATCAGTCTCATCTTTTGATATTCGTTTTTCTATTAGTTCAAGGGCATTCATATATTCAAGCTCGTAGTCATAGCTTTCCATAACTTTTTCTATAATACTTTTATCAATACCCTTTGCCATAAGCATGTACCTTGACTTAATCTTGCCGTATTTCTTTATATTTAATGCATCACTAAGATATCTCCTTGCGTAGTCCTCATCATTTAAATAATTTTTTTCTTCTAGGATAGGTAAGATAAGATCAATTATGTCTCTTTGAATTTTATTTTTATATAAATAATCCACTAACTGCTGCCTAGTCTTGTTCCTTTGTAAAAATTTGTATGACAAGAGTAGGGCTTCAGACTTCTCATCTTCAAACTTCAAATTTTCAACGAAGACTTCTTCAACTTCTTGTCCCTTATAAAGTCCAAAGTTAACGAGAGTATCTTCAGAAATTTTTATCTCCTCGCCATTATCAAAGCTAACGTGAAATTTTTTCTTTTCAAAACTTATATTAGAAATAATCATTTATATCACCAAAGTTATTTTATCATAAATCATAAGATTCCCCAATTCATCATATTTAACAAAATATTGGAAAATTAAGAGTAAAAAGTATATAATTAGATAGAGTTTAAGACTGAGAGAGGTGTAAAATGTTTGAGTTAATCTCGCAAGTGTTGAGGTATGTGTTCATAATCTTAATATATCTTTTTATTTTTAGTATTTTAAGACTTATGTATCTCGATGTTAAGAGCATAACAAGTGGGGGAGGCTCCCTTGATGAGGCTTATCTAAAAGTTGTAAATAGACTTGATTCCTTGAACTTTAAAATGCAGGAGTATTATGTCATAGAAGGTGATATAAGTCTTGGCAGGAGTTCAAAGAACGATGTTGTGATAAAAGATAAATTCGTAAGTAAAAATCATTTGTTAATCCGTGAAAAGAACCAAAGATATTATTTAGAAGATTTGGGTTCTGCCAATGGAACTTTTTTAAATGGTGTAAAAATTGATCCTAATGAGCTAATTGAACTCCAAAACAATGACAAAATTGGAGTTGGCTTCATTCAATTTATTTTTGTAGATAAAAGGTGAAATTGTGTTAGATAAAATTTTTAAACAGAGAAAACCTAGAAACCTACTATTAATTTTTGAAATTTTAAGTATCTTATTACTATTTAATTTCAACGACAATAATATTGATAGGTACATAGTGATTTTATTTTTAGGTCTAATTTTAATTGTTTATATTTCAAATTTAGTCCTTGGTAAAGTTTCTACTGGGGATAATTATATATTTTTAATAGTATCAATGCTTTTGAGCCTTGGGATAATAACTATATATAGGTTGTCGCCAAAACTTGGTTTAAGACAGCTTATATGGGTTTTGGCTGGTATTCTAGTTTTTTATTTGACTTATTTTATAATAAGGGCAATGAGAAGACTAGAGTATATGACGGGTCTTTATTTAGGACTTTCTATTTTATTTTTCTTATTAACGATTATTCTTGCTCCATCTAAGTACGGAGCTAAAAACTGGATAGAAATTTCTGAAGGTATAACCATTCAGTTATCCGAATTCACTAAAATTTTAGTTATATTTTTAATAGCTTCTTTTTATACAACTTTCCAAACAAGATTAAAAAAATTAAATTATAAATATACTTCATATTACTTAATGGGAGTAATATATATTTTTGTGGGATTTTTGTTTATACAAAGGGACTTAGGTACTGCTGCAATTTTCATTGCTATTTACACACTTATCCAGTATATATATGATGAGGATAGGAAGTCTATTCTTTTGAATGTTGGTTTAATGGTAGTAGGATCTGTTGCAGGATATTTTTTATTCTCCCATGTTAGGAACAGGGTAGATATATGGTTAAACCCTTGGACTGCTGATAAGGTAGTTAATTCTGCAAGACAGATTGTCCAATCTCTATTCGGAATAGGAGAGGGAGGATTTATAGGTCAGGGTATAGGCTTGGGTTATCCAAAGCAAATCGCCTTTGCCTATTCAGATGTAATATTCTCAGCTATTTGCGAAGAAATGGGAGTTTTAACTGGAATAGGAATAATAATGCTCTATATGCTATTAGTTTATAGGGCCATTAAGATTGCTCTTAATCAAGAATATTTATTTTATAGGATTCTTGCCCTATCAGTAGCAATTCTTTTTACAGTGCAAGCCTTTTTAAACATAGGTGGAGTTATAAAGCTTATACCTATGACTGGTTTAACCTTGCCTTTTATCTCTTATGGAGGAAGTTCCTTAATTTCAAGTTTTGTTTCCCTAGGGATTTTGCAGGTTACTAGTGAGGATTTATCATACAAATACGATAAAGGAGTGGACAATGAATAGTAAAGATAATAAAAGAATTTTATTCCTACTTGTTTTTTTAATGTTTCTTTTAGTTGCTCCAATAATATACTTAACTTATTTCACTGTATTTAAGGCAGATGATATTGTAAAGCACCCTGCTAATAGGAGAAGTGAGCTAAGAGAAAACTCTGTTAAAAGAGGGACTTTCTATGATAGAAATCACGAAGTTTTAGCCTACTCTAATGGAGAAAAATATAATTATCACAGGATATACAATCAGCCAATAATTTATTCTCACATAATAGGTTATTCAGATAAGATAGTTGACAAGTATGGACTTGAAAAGGAATTAAATGATTATTTAGTTGGTAAAGAAGGATCGAAGTTATTAAAAACCTTCAAGTCAATAGTAAATAAAAATTACGATCCATATACGGGAGATGATATCACTCTTACAACAGACACAGACTTGCAAGAAAAGACTAGGTCAGTTTTATCTGCAAATTCAGATAAGGGGTCTGTTGTAATAATGAATCCAAAAACTGGTGAGATTCTTTCAATGGTATCTCTACCAGACTTCAATTCTCAAAATATTGCACAGGACATGCAGAAAATTAATGAAGCAAACAATGGAGCTCTTTTTAACAGTGCTACAAAGGGTAAGTTTGCACCTGGATCAGTATATAAGATAGTAACAACAACAGCAATTCTTGAGTCAGGAATTTCTCAAAAATATACTGATGAGGGAGTAGAAAAGATAGACAATGGTAGAGAATTTAAGAATGCTGAAAACAAATCCTACGGAAGAGTTGATCTTAGAAAGGCCTTTACAAACTCTCTTAACACTTACTTTGTAAGAAAATCTGTTGATATGGGAATTGACATAATGGGTCCGGTTTCTGAAAAGTATATGATTAATAAAAAAGTTAATTTTGAACTTCCATTGGAAACTTCAACTTGGACTTACAAGAGAAATGGCTTTGACAGGACTGCACTTGCTGCAGGTGGAATTGGTCATGATACTATTCTAGTAACACCTCTTGAAATGTGTATGATTGCATCTACTATTGCAAATGATGGTGTTATGATGCAGCCTCATTTAGTTAAAAAAATTGATTCATCTGATGGCAAAAATGTAGTGAGAAATACTCCAACAGTTTTAAGTGAAGTTACATCTAAAGAAAATGCCGACCTAATTACAAAATATATGGTTAATGTAGTAAACAATGGTACTGGTACAGAAGCCTATGTATCAGGTATAAAGGTTGCAGGTAAAACTGGTACTGCACAACTAGACCTTAAGGAAGGAACTAATAATGCTTGGTTTGTTGGATTTGCACCAGCAGATGATCCTAAAGTCGCTATTTCAGTAGTTATACCTAATGTAAAAGATTATGGATCTCAAGCCGCAGCACCTATTGCTGGAGAACTTTTAAAGTACGCTGTTAAGAATTTACAACTTGAAGAAGAGTGATTTTGTGTATAAGGAAAAATTTGTTACTGCCATAGTTGCAGCAGCAGGTATGGGCAAAAGAATGAAAATGGGGATTAACAAGCAGTTCCTAACAATTGATGGAATTCCAATTCTTGCCCACACTATTAAAAAAATTGAAAAATCCAAATACGTTGACTTTTTAATTCTAATTGTAAAAGAAAGCGACATGATATATGTAGATGATATCATTGATAAATATAAGATTAATATGGCATATAAAATAGTTTATGGAGGTAAGGAGAGGCAAGACTCAATTAACAATGGACTATTAAATATGCCTTATGAAACTGATATTGTCTTAACCCACGATGGAGCGAGACCTTTTGTATCAGTTGATAAAATAGACGAAGCTATTGAGAGTGTAATGGATACTGGTGCTTGCGTTCTTGCAAACCCAGTTAAAGATACTATAAAAGTTTCTACTGATGGAGAAACTGTAGACTATACTCCAAACAGGGATAAACTTTGGCAGGTGCAAACGCCGCAAGTCTTTAAAAAAGAAATTATAATGAAGGCATACAGTCAGGCTTATTCAGAAGGCTATTATGGTACTGATGACTGTTCCTTAGTTGAAAAAACTGGAGTCAAAGTTAAACTAATATACAACTCCTATGACAATATAAAAATTACAACAAGAGAAGACTTATCTATTGCACAGATATTAGTGAAGAAGGTGAAAATATGAGAATTGGTATTGGTTATGATGTTCATAAACTAGTCAAAGATAGAAAACTTATACTTGGTGGAATTGAGGTAGCTTATGACAAGGGACTTTTAGGTCATTCTGATGCAGATGTACTCATCCATGCCATAATGGATGCTATTTTAGGGGCGCTTGCCTTAAGAGACATTGGATATCACTTTCCAGATAATGACAATGAGTACAAGGATATTGATTCAAAAGTTTTATTAAATAGAGTTTATGAAATAATGAAATCAAAGAAATATAAAATCGGAAATGTAGATTCTGTTGTTGCTTGTCAAGCACCAAAACTTGCAAGCCATATTGACGAAATGAGAAGGACAATAGCAAATATTTTAAATACAAATATAGAAAATATTTCTATAAAAGCAACTACTACAGAAAAACTTGGCTTTGTTGGAAGAGGAGAAGGAATATCTTCCCAAGCTGTTGTATTACTTGAAAGGGATGATTAATAAAATGAAGTTTTTTATTGACACTGCTAATATTGAAGAAATTAAAGAAATTAACTCCTGGGGAGTCCTGTCAGGAGTTACAACAAACCCTAGCCTAATAGCAAAAAATGGGGGAGTTTTTGAAGATGTAATTGAAGAAATTACTAATATTGTTGATGGAGATATATCTGCTGAAGTAATTTCTACAGACCTAGATGGAATGCTTAAGGAAGCAAGAGAACTTGCAAAAATTTCAAAAAATATTGTAATTAAGATTCCAATGATTGAAGAAGGACTAAAGGCTGTAAGTATCCTTAGTAAAGAAGGTATAAGGACTAACGTGACATTAATATTTTCAGTTTCACAAGCCCTTCTTGCAGCAAATGCTGGTGCTACTTATGTCAGCCCTTTTATGGGTAGACTTGATGATATAGGAGAGTCTGGTATAGATCTTGTAGCAGATATTGCTTATATTTTCAAAGAATATGGATATGATACTCAAATCATAGCAGCAAGTATTAGACATATTAAGCATGTTGAAGATGTAGCAAAAACGGGTGCAGACGTAGGGACTATTCCTTATAAGATATTTAAAGAAATGATTAAGCATGAGTTAACAGATAAGGGTTTGAAAAAATTCTTAGAAGATTTTAAAAACGTAAAGACAAAGGAGAAGTAAGATGGACAGAAATTTAGCATTAAACTTAGCAAGAGTAACAGAAGCAGCAGCACTTTCAGCTGGTAAATGGCTTGGAAAAGGTGACAAGAATGCCGCAGATGGGGCCGCAGTAGATGCAATGAGAAGAATGTTCGACACAGTTGATATTGATGGAACTGTTGTTATTGGTGAAGGAGAAATCGACGAAGCTCCTATGCTCTACATTGGAGAAAAGATTGGTACTAGAGAAGGTGACGATCAAGTAGATATTGCTGTAGACCCAATAGATGGAACAAACTCCATAGCAAATGGAACTGACAATTCAATAGCTGTTCTTGCAGTTGCACCTAAGGGATGCCTTTTAAATGCACCGGATATTTATATGGATAAAATTGCATGTGGTCCAAAGGCCAAAGGAGCAATCAAGCTAGATGATTCTCCATCTGAAAATGTTAAAAGAGTAGCTAAGGCACTTAATAAGAATATTGATGAAATAACAGTTGCAGTACTTGATAGACCAAGACATGAAGGAATCATAAATGAAATTATTTCTGTTGGTGCAAGAGTTAAAAAGATTTCTGACGGAGATATAGTAACTGCAATTGAAACTTGTTATGAAGATTCTGGTATTGACCTTGTTATTGGTAGGGGAGGAGCACCAGAAGGAGTTATTGCTGCAGCTGCTCTTAAGTGTCTTGGCGGTGACTTCCAAGGAAGACTTCATCCAACAGACGAAAAACAAGAAGCTAGATGTAGAGATCTTCATTCAGATTTAAAAAAGATTTATTCAATTGATGATCTTGTAAAGGGAAATGAAGTTATCTTTTCAGTAACAGGTATTACTTCAGGAGAAATCCTTGATGGAGTAAAATACTATGGCGACAACAAGGCTAAGACAGATACTCTTGTATTAAGACTTCCAAGTGGAACTCAAAGATTTATTAAATCTGTTCACTCTCTTGATCTAAAGCCAGATTATGCTAAATAATTCTAATTATGACTAATAATAATGAATTGATTAATAAATCAATTGAAGACCTGAGAAAAATTTCTTCTTCTTTAGGTCTTCAAGATGCAGATAATTATAATATTGAAGAATTAAAACATTTTATTGAGAAGGGTAAACTTCCAAATAAATCACTAAGTGATGAAGACTTAAACAAGCTGAAAGTTTCAGAGCTTAGAGACTTAGCAAAGGAATATAGCATTGAAAAAGCTTATTCTTTAAAAAAAGAACAACTTGTTGAAGTTATAAAAGAAAAAAGAGAATCTAAAAAAATAGATGAACTTGACTTATCAGATAATGCAGCAAAAGCTTTAAAAAATCTTGATGATAAAGACTATGTAAAAGGAATTTTAGAGTTACATCAAGATGGATATGGTTTTTTAAGAAGGATAAACTATTTACCAAGCGAGGATGATATCTATGTATCTCCTTCACAGATAAGAAAATTTAGACTTAGAAATGGCGATGAAGTTCTTGGAGTGAAATCTCCACCAAAAGATGGCGAAAACTTTAATGCTCTTTTATATATTAAGTCAGTAAATGGACTTCATCCTTCAAAAATTATTAATAGACCATTTTTTGATAACTTGACACCAATCTATCCAAAAAAGAAATTAGATTTAGAGACTGAGGATACTGCTATGAGGGTCATAGATCTCTTATCTCCAGTTGGCCTTGGTCAAAGAGGGCTTATTGTTTCCCAACCAAAATCAGGTAAAACAACTCTACTTAAAAAAATATCTAAATCTATAAACACAAACTATCCAAATCTTTACCTTATAGTATTACTAGTTGATGAAAGGCCTGAAGAAGTTACTGATATGAAAAGATCTGTCAAGGGAGAAGTTGTATATTCAACCTTTGATGAAAATCCAAAGAATCATACTAGGGTAGCAGAGATGGTAATTGATAGAGCGAAAAGATTAGTAGAAAACAAGGAAGATGTTGTAATTTTACTTGACTCACTAACGAGACTATCAAGAGCTTATAACTTAATTACTCCAGCAAGTGGCAAAACTTTATCAGGAGGTCTTGATCCCTTATCACTTCACAAACCAAAGAGATTTTTTGGAGCTGCTAGAAATATAGAAGAGGGTGGAAGTCTAACTATACTTGCTACAGCCCTTGTTGACACAGGTTCAAGGATGGATGATGTAATCTTTGAAGAGTTTAAGGGCACAGGAAATATGGAGCTCCATTTAAATAGAAGCTTATCTGAAAAAAGAATATTTCCTGCAATTGATATTTTAAAGTCTGGAACTCGAAAGGAAGAACTTCTATTGAATAAAAAAGAGTTAGAATTTAACTATGATTTTAGAAATAAATTAAGTCAAGAAAATATAGAGGAAGTAACAGAAAAGTTTTTAGATAAATTATCAAAAACAAAAAACAATGAAGAATTTCTAATGAAGAAATCTTAAATCGAGATTTTATTTTTCATAATCTTGATAAATCTATTTGAATATTGTATAATAATTAAGCAAATAGTTGTGTTTGCACTAGAGTGAAAATTATGTTATAATATTAAAATTGAGTTATAAAATAAGTTTAAGGGGGCTAAACAATGAAAAAAGGAATTCATCCAGATTATAAAGAAGCTACAGTAACTTGTGCTTGTGGCAATACTTTTAAAACAGGATCCGTTAAAGAAGATTTAAAAGTTGAAATTTGTTCAGCTTGTCATCCTTTCTTTACAGGAAAGCAAAAACTCTCTGATCACGGCGGAAGAATTGAAAAATTCAATAGCAGATATAAGAGAAATAAATGACAATGAGGTTAGCATAGCTAACCTTTTTTATTACTTAAATTTATGAAAATTAAAAAAGCCTTAATAGAAGGCAGAGATTATTTAAAAGATTTAGAATACACTGATCCAATTTATGAAACTAGAAGAATCTTAAGTGAATTATTAAAGAAGGATTTATCTTATTTGGTATCTCATGACGATGACTTATTAGATTCAAAGATAGAAAATAAATATTTTGAAATTTTAGCAAAAAGAAAAAAAGGAATTCCACTTCAATATATTTTAGGTAAAGAAGATTTTTATGGGAGAACCTTTAAGGTTATTGAAGGAGTTTTAATTCCAAGACAGGATACAGAAATATCAGTAGAAAAACTCTTAAATATAATAGAAAACAATCCTATAAACAATATGTTAGAAATTGGTTGTGGGAGTGGCATAGTCAGTATTAGTATTGATTTAGAAACAAAAGTTGATGTAACTTCTGTTGATATTAGTGACAAAGCTATAGAAAATACAACTATAAATAGAGATATGCTGAATTCAAATATAAAAATATTAAAGAGTGATTTATTTTCTAATGTTATAGGGAAGTTTGACTTGATCTATTCGAATCCACCTTATATAAAATCAATTGATATCGAAAAACTACAAGTCGAGGTAAAAAATTACGAACCAAGGCTTGCCCTTGATGGAGGAGAAGATGGACTTTTCTTTTATAGAAGTATAATAAAAACCTGTCCTAAATTCTTAAATAGCAAGGGATTTTTAGTTTTTGAAATAGGTTATGATGAGGCAGAAGATATCTATAACTTGATGAAAGATAATTTTAAGGTTGAAGTTTATAAAGATTTAAACAAACTAGATAGAGTAATAGTTGGACAGTTAAAAATGTAGGAGTAAATATGTACGAAAAACTTTCGGTTTTTGAAGATAAATTATTAAAATTAGAAAAAGACCTTAGTGATGTTGAGGTTATTAATAACTCAAAACTTTATCAACAAAAGGCAATTGAACATGCCGAAATTGAACCTATTGTGACAAAGTATAGGGCTTATAAAGAAACTTTAAAATCACTGAATGAAAATAAGGAATTAATAAAAGAAAAATTAGATGATGACTTTAAAGAATTGGTAAGAGAAGAAATTAATGAAGCAAGTAAGAAAATTGAAAAACTTGAAAACGAGCTGAAAATTCTTTTGATTCCAAAGGACAAAAATGACAACAAGAACGTAATGGTAGAAATACGAGCTGGAGCAGGTGGAGACGAAGCTGCCTTATTTGCTGGTGTTCTTTACAGACAATATGTTAGGTATGCGGAAAGATCTGGTTTTAAAGTTGAAACCATTTCATCAAATGAAATAGGAATTGGTGGCTACAAGGAAATTGTCTTTATGATAATTGGAAACGGAGCATATTCAAGACTTAAATATGAATCTGGTGTACACAGAGTTCAAAGAGTACCAGAAACTGAAAGTGGAGGAAGGATTCATACTTCTACTGCAACAGTTGCCGTGCTACCCGAAGCAGAAGATGTTGATATAGAAATAGATCCAACACAAATAAAGTTTGATGTTTTCCGTGCTTCTGGAAATGGTGGACAATGTGTAAACACAACTGACTCTGCTGTTAGACTTACTCATATTCCAACTGGAATAGTAATTTCATGTCAAGACGAAAAGTCTCAACTAAGAAACAAGGAAAAGGCGATGAAGCTTTTAAGATCAAAGCTTTATGATTTAAAACTTCAAGAGCAAAGTGAAAAAGAATCCATGGAAAGATCGTCTCAAATAGGAACTGGCGATAGGTCTGAAAGAATAAGAACCTATAACTATCCTCAAGGAAGAGTAACTGATCATAGAATCAACTTAACATCTCACAGAATCGATGCAATAAATGATGGCGACCTTGATGAAATAATTGATGCATTGATCACTTATGATCAAACACAAAAAATTGAAAAAATATCTTAAGAGTATTTTTTAAAATATTACTAGTATATTTTTAATACATTGTTTGATTTTTCATAAATACTATTCTATAATAATTATGGTAGTTTTATTATTAAATATTATGGGGGTAATATTATGAATCAAATGACAAGTGACAATTTAAGATCAGCATTCGGCGGAGAATCTCAAGCACGTACTAGATACAATATCTGGGGAGAAGCAGCAGAAAAAGATGGCTTCAAAAACGTTAGAAGACTTTTTGACGCAACATCTAATGCAGAAAAAATTCACGCTACACTACACTTCAAGGCTATGAAAGATGTTTCAGGCGATTTCGCTGTAACATCAATGGCAGGATTTGGAATTAATTCAACTTCTGAAAATCTTGAAGCTGCAAGAGGCGGAGAAATTTTTGAATCAACTCAAATGTATCCAGCTTTTATCGCAGTTGCAGATATGCAAGGCGAAAAAGGAGCTGTTAAAGCAATGAAATTTGCTACAGCAGCTGAAGAAGTTCATGCTAAGAGATTTGCAACAGCTAAAGAAGCTGTTGATGCTGGAAAAGATTTAGATGTTGAAAACATCTACCTATGCCCAGTATGTGGATATATTACTTTTGAAGAAGAAGATAAATGTCCAATCTGCGGATGTGCAGGAAGCAAATTTGTTGCTTATTAATTCTTGTTAGGGAAGGTCTCCTCATCATTGTGATGGGGAGACTTTTTTATGAAAAATGAAGAAATAATTATCTATACAATTTAAAAACTAATTATAAAATAAAGTATTTATTGCTAATTTCTCTTGCCTGTGGTATACTTTTATCCGGTAAGAAATACACACATTTTCTGATATCACTGGAGTTGCCAAATCGGTCCCTATGATAAATGATGAAAATGGAGGAAAAAACACGGAGGTGGCTTAAATGTCAGTAATTTCAATGAAAAGCTTATTAGAAGCTGGTGTACACTTTGGACACCAAACTAGAAGATGGAACCCTAAAATGAAGAGATTTATTTTTACCGAAAGAAACGGTATTTATATAATCGACCTTCAAAAAACAGTTAAAAAAATAGAAGAAGCTTACGACTTTGTAAGAGAAGTTGCAGCTAATGGTGGAGAAGTTCTTTTTGTAGGTACAAAAAAACAAGCCCAAGATGCAATTGAAAAAGAAGCTACTAAATGCGGTATGCCATACATTAACCAAAGATGGTTAGGTGGTCTTTTAACTAACTACAAAACTATTAAGAATAGAATTGAAAGACTTTATAAGTTATACGAAATGGAAGAAAATGGAACTTTTGATGTTCTTCCTAAAAAAGAAGTTGCTCAATTACTTCATGAAAGAGAAAAGCTTGAAAAATTCTTAGGTGGAATTAAGGAAATGAAGGGTATGCCTAAAGCCTTATTTGTAGTAGACCCTAAAAAAGAAAATATTGCAGTTAAAGAAGCACATATTTTAGGAATTCCTGTTATCGGTATTGTTGATACAAACTGTGATCCTGAAGAACTTGATATTCCAATTCCAGGAAACGATGATGCTATTAGAGCAGTAAAACTTATTACTGAAACAATTGCTAATGCAGTTATCGAAGGAAAACAAGGCAGTCAAATTGAAGATACAGATTATGATGAATCCACTCAAGAAGTTTCTGAAGAAGAAGCAGTTGAGGATGAAAAGTCAGCTATAGAAGAGTAAAGATATTTCGAGAGTTCTAAAGTAATCCTTTATAACTCTCTTTTTTTAAAATAAATAAGGAGTGAATTAAAATGGCTATTACAGCAGCAATGGTTAAAGAATTAAGAGAAAAATCTGGCGCAGGTATGATGGACTGCAAGAAAGCTCTATCAGAAACAAATGGTGATATGGATAAGGCAGTAGACTTTTTAAGAGAAAAGGGATTAGCTTCTGTTGCAAAAAAATCTTCAAGAATTGCTTCCGAAGGTATTGTTGAATCTTATATACACGGTGGTAGAATTGGAGTTTTAGTTGAAGTTAACTCTGAAACTGATTTCGTAGCTAAAAATGAAGAATTCAAAAACTTTGTTAAAGACATTGCAATGCAAATCGCAGCAGTTGCTCCAAAATACGTTAGTCGTGAAGAAGTTCCTGCTGAAGAAGTTGAGCACGAAAAGAACGTATTAACTGAACAAGCAAGAGGAGAAAATAAACCTGAACACATCATTGAAAAAATGGTTGAAGGAAGGCTTGAAAAATTCTATGAAGAAATTTGTCTACTCGACCAAGCCTTCATTAAAGATTCGGATAAGAAAATTAGAGACATTCTAAATGAGCTTATTGCAAAAATTGGAGAAAATATTAAAATCAGAAGATTTGTTAGATATGAAGTTGGCGAAGGTCTTGAAAAGAAAGAAGAAGACTTTGCTGAAGAAGTAGCAAAACAAATAAGATAACAAATTGGAGGAGTAAATGCCAAAATATAAGAGAATTGTTTTAAAACTCAGTGGAGAAGCACTAGCAGGATCAAATACTCTTGGTATTGACATGGATTATGTTAATTTAATTGCCAAGCAAGTTAAAAAGATTTATGACTCAGGAGTAGAAACTGGCATTGTTGTTGGTGGCGGAAACTTTTGGAGAGGACGTGACGAAAACAATATTGACCGTGCTACATCTGATTATATGGGCATGCTAGGTACTGTAATGAATGCTTTGGCATTGCAGGACTCTTTAGAAAAATTAGGCGTTATTACTCGTGTGCAAACTGCTATCGAAATGAAGCAAGTTGCTGAACCCTATATTAGAAGACGTGCTATAAGACACTTGGAAAAGGGTCGTGTAGTTATATTCTCAGCAGGAGTAGGTAATCCATACTTCTCAACAGACACAGCTGCTGCACTTAGGGCAGCGGAAATTGATGCTGATATAATATTATTAGCAAAGAAGGGTGTTGATGGAATCTACGATTCTGATCCTAATATTAATTCTGATGCTAAGAAATTTGATGAGTTAACATATAGGGAAATTTTAAATAAAAACTTAAAAATCATGGATGGCACAGCAACTACACTTTGCATGGATAACAAAATTCCACTTCAAGTTTTTGGAATTGACGAAGAAGATGCAATGTACAAGGTTGTTTGTGGCGAGGACATTGGTACTAATGTTAAATAGGAGGATATTATGATATCTGATCTTAAAAAAACTACTGAGTCAAGAATGGTAAAATCAATTGACTCACTTACTGAATCACTTCAGTCAATAAGAGCAGGACGTGCTAATACAAATTTACTAGATAGGATTTATGTTGACTATTATGGACAACAATCTCCACTTAATCAAGTTGCAAGTCTTTCTGCACCAGAGGCTAGACTTCTTGCTATTCAACCTTGGGATGCTAATTTAATACCAGAAATTGAGAAAGCAATTCAAAAATCTGACTTAGGAATAACTCCTTCAAATGATGGTAAGGTTATTAGACTTGTTATACCTCAACTAACTGAAGAAAGAAGAAAAGATCTCACTAAGTTAGTAGGAAAATATGCTGAAGAAGCTAAGGTTTCGATAAGAAACATTAGAAGAGACGCCATGGAGGATATTAAAAAAGCTGAAAAAGCTAAGGAAATATCCGAGGATGACAGAAAGACTTATGAAGAAGATATTCAAAAGTTAACTGATAAATTCATTAAGGATGTTGATGGCGTAGCAGTAGAAAAAGAAAAAGAACTTATGGAAATTTAATTTTTAGCCTTAGATTATTCTAAGGCTCTTTTTTTAAGGAGTTTTATGAATTATTTCGAAAAATTAGATCTAAACAATATACCAAAACATATTGGGATCATTATGGATGGAAATGGTAGATGGGCAAAAAACAGAAAAATGCCTAGAACTTACGGTCATAGAGAAGGAAGTGAAAGAGTTATAGAGATTGTTGAGGCAGCTTATAAGATTAATGTCAAATCTCTCACCCTCTATGCTTTTTCAACTGAAAACTGGAAAAGACCGAAAGAGGAGATTTCTAAGCTAATGGATTTACTTGCCTTTTATATAAAAAGTCAACTAGAAAAAATAAAGAAAAATAATATTAGGATAAATGTATTAGGAGATTATAAAGTATTACCCGATAAAATCGTAAAGCTAATTGACGCTGCGTTGCAGGAAACAAAATCAAATGATAAAATGATATTAAATATTGGTCTAAATTATGGTGGTCAAAGCGAAATTGTTAGGGCTAGTAAAATGATTTGTGAAGATGTCATAGCTGGTAAAATTTCTTTGGAAGAATTAAGTACTGAATCTTTTAAAAATTATTTATACACAAGAGGACAAGATGACTTAGACCTACTTATAAGACCAAGCGGCGAGCTTAGAGTTTCAAATTTTTTACTTTATCAGTTGGCCTATAGTGAGTTCTATTTCTCAAATATATTGTGGCCAGACTTTCATGAAGAAGAATTTTATAAGGCCATTTGCGATTTTCAAAATCGTAATAGAAGGTATGGAGGATTATGATCTTGACAGACTTACAAAAAAGAGTTTCCACAGGTATAGTGGGTATTGCTGTATTAATTTTAATTTTTTATTTAGGTTTAAATGCAATTAAATTTTCGATTTTTATTGTAACAATAGAAGCAATAAGAGAACTTAATAATGCTCTTATTAATAAAGGTATAAAACTCTATTTACCAAGCTTGCTTTTTGGTGCTTTTATAACATTTTTATTTTCTATATTGGATAAAAATTTAACTTTTGCCCTAGTCTTATACTTTATATTTAATTCTTCATTATATGTTATTTCAAGAGACTATACTTTGAGCAACTACTCTTTTACAAATATGGCTTATTTTTATCTTGTGTTTTTTCTAAATTTACTTGGAAGTCTAGATGACATTTATATAATTATTTCAGCATTTGTAATAGCCTTCTCTACAGACACTTTTGCCTACTTTGTAGGATCAACTTTTGGAAAGCACAAGTTAATTGAGCGAGTAAGTCCAAACAAATCCATTGAAGGAGCTTTTGGTGGAACATTTTTTGCTATAATTTTAACTTCTGTCTATTTCATAATGCTTAATAAGTACAATTATATATACGATATTAACCTTCTTGTTATTTTTATAATAATGCTTGCATCAATAGCTGGTCAGTTTGGTGATTTATTTGCATCAAAAATTAAAAGATATACAGGAATAAAAGACTATGCACAAATTTTACCAGGCCATGGAGGTATTCTAGACAGATTTGACAGTTTGATTTTTATAAGCCCTCTTGTTTTTATTTTGTACCATTTTATTTAAGGAGGAAAAATGATAACCTTAATAAGTTCATTACTTGTATTTTTACTTGTAGTTATACTTCATGAGCTTGGCCACTTTACAGTTGCCAAGTTATCTGGCGTTAAAGTAAATGAATTCTCAATAGGAATGGGTCCAGAAATTTATCAAAAGCAAAAAGGGGAAACTTTATATAGTCTAAGAGCCCTTCCAGTTGGAGGTTATGTTGCTATGGAAGGGGAAGAAGAAAATTCACAAGACCCTAGAGCCTTTAATAATGTTCATATTTTAAAAAGAATGGCAGTTGTTTTGGCTGGTGTTTTTATGAACTTTGTTTTGGCCTTTCTAGCCTTCACCATTATTTTTTCTATAGTTGGATATGGTTCTAATGAAATAGATAAAGTTATGGAAAATACTCCGGCTATGATTTCAGGACTAAAATCTGGTGATAAAATTATTAAAATTAATGAATCAATTACTAGGGATATATATGATATAAATTCTCTTATTTCTAAAAATAATGAAAAAGAATTAAATTTTTCAATTGATAGAAAAGGAGAAATCTTAAATATTAAAATTAAACCAGAGTATTCTGAAGAAAATAAAATGTATCTTATTGGAATCACATCAAAAATCAATCATTCAATCTTAAAGTCACTAAGTCTAGGTGCCGATAGGACTTTACAAATTTCAAAAATGATTATTCAAAGCATTAAGATGATGTTTAGCGGTTCCTTTAAATTGGAATACTTATCAGGACCAGTTGGAGTTGTTCAACTAATAGGTTCTGAATCATCAAAGGGATTCCTGAATTTTTTACAAATTTTGGGCTTAATTTCAGTTAATCTTGGTGTATTTAATTTGCTTCCTATTCCAGCACTTGATGGAGGGAAATTTTTATTTTTGTTAATAGAAGCTTTAAGAGGTAAACCAATTAATGAAAAAATTGAGCAGGGACTTTCCTTAATTGGTATGAGCCTTTTGTTTTCTTTGATGATATATGTAACTATTTTTAATGATATTGGAAGGTTGTTTAGTAAATGATAAATAGAAAAGAAACAAAAAAAATTTATGTTGGAAATGTTCCAATTGGTGGAGATTCTTTTATTTCAATCCAATCAATGACAAACACCAACACTAAAGATGTAAAATCTACTGTTTCCCAAATAACAAAACTTGAAAATGCAGGATGCGACATCATTAGAATGGCTGTCAATGACCTTGATGATGCAGCTGCTCTAAGGGAAATAAAAAAAGAAATTAACATTCCAATAATATCGGATATACAGTTTGATTATAAACTTGCTCTTGCGGCTTGTGAGAATGAATCTGATGCTATAAGACTTAACCCAGGAAATATAGGAGCACCGTGGAAGGTTCAAGAAGTTGTTGAAGCTTGTAAGTTTCATAACATCCCCATAAGAGTCGGTGTAAACTCAGGATCAGTTAAGCAAGCTTTTTTGGATAAGTTTAAAGGAGTGAACGCATCTTCTATATGCTATAGTGCATTAGAAGAAATTGAATTATTAGAAAAAAATAATTTTTATGATATAGCAGTATCTTTAAAAGCTTCTAACGTAAACTTAACTATAGAAAGTTATAGAAAGTTTTCTGAAATGTCAAGCTATCCTTTACATCTAGGAGTTACTGAGGCTGGAAGTCCAAAGAAGGGTATAGTAAAGTCAGCAATTGGTATTGGAACACTTTTAGCTGAGGGTATAGGAGATACTATAAGAGTATCTTTAACTTCAGACCCTCTTGATGAAGTAATTGCTGGAAAGGATATTTTAAAAGCTCTTGACTTAAGAAGAGAGGGTATAGATTTAATTTCATGTCCAACTTGTGCTAGGACTAAGGTTGATTTAATTGAAATAGTTAATAAAGCAGAAGAAAGGCTTTATAGTATCAACAAAAATTTAAAGGTAGCAATAATGGGATGCCCTGTTAATGGACCTGGTGAGGCAAGGGAAGCCGATATAGGAATTGCTTGTGGACACGGTGAAGGATTAATATTTAGAAAGGGAGAAATAATAAAAAAAATCCCTGAAGATAAACTATTATCGGAGCTTTTATCTGAGATAGAAAAAAATGGGTGATAATTTGATTTTATTAAAAGATATTTTACAAAAATTAAATACTTCATACGAAAATATTTCTGAGGAAATTTTTATAGAAACCATTAAAAGAAATAAAAACACTAATGAAGTTTATTTTGTAATTAATTCAAAAAATGATTTAGATGCAACTTTTAAAGGCGAAATTAAAGATATCTTTTCCCAATATCTAGATGAATACAATATATATATTGACTTTAAATCATCTTCTCTATATACAAGTGAAGATGATTTAATTTGTGCAGAAATTTTAAAATACAATCCATCTTCAAAAATTTGGATAAATGATATTAAAATAAATAAAAATAAAAAAATAGGAACAATTGACATAATTCTTCCTAGTGAAGAAGCCTTTTATAGTTTAAGTCAAAATGGTTTTGCCAACTATCTTCAAAAAGAATTAAAAGTTTTTGGAGATTTTACTATTAAATTTGATTTTGTCAAAAATGAATTTGAAGAAGAAAATATTGAGGACTTTTTATCTCAAATTGAAGAAGCTGAAGAAGTAATTTCCACAAAACATGAAGAAGATGTTAAGACTAAGATTGAAAAAAAATCAAAAGAGAAAAAAACAACTAAATCTGACTCCTATGGTAAAAAAGACCTTGGAACAATAGAAAAATTAATCGATGTAAATGTAAACTCACAAAAAGTTAGTGTTGAAGTTGATATATTTAATGTTGAAAACAGAGAGTTAAAAAATGGAAATCTCTTAATATCACTGTCTATTACAGACTATACATCTTCTACCCTAGCAAAAATATTTTTGAAACCTGATAAGGCAGAAGAGTTTTTAGAAAGCTTCAATAAAGGAGACCATGTAGTAATAACAGGAAATGTTTCTTATGATAATTTTTCTAGATGCGAAACTATCATGATTAGATACATTGAAAAAAAAGATAAGGTTCTTAGAATGGATTATTCAGATGAGAAAAGAACAGAACTTAGGATACATTCTAAGATGTCACAAATGTCCGGTGTAACTTCTTTTACTGATTTCGCAAAAAGAGCAAAACTTTGGGGACATGATTCTATCGGTATAGCTGATACAAATGATGTTCAAGGTTTTCCAGAAGCTATGGAGGCTGCAGAAAAAACTGGATTGAAAATTTTATACGGCACTGATATTAACTTTGTTGATGACAAAGAAAAAATTGTTACTAACTATGAAGATGGAAAAACTTATGATACCTATGTCGTATTCGATATAGAAACCACAGGACTTTCTTCAAGAAATGATAAAATTACAGAAATTGGTGCCGTTAAGATTAAAAACGGAATAATAGTAGATAGATTTTCACAACTTATTAATCCAGAAAAGGAAATACCGCAAGTTGTTGTTGAACTAACAGGGATTAGCAATGCTTTAGTTGAAAATGAACCCACTATAGAAGAAGTAATTCTTAAATTCTATGACTTTTCTAAAGATGCAGTTTTAGTAGCTCACAATGCAAAATTTGATATTTCTTTTATAAGACGAGAGTACGCAAACAATAATTTAATATTTAATCATCCTATTTTAGATACTCTGGTCCTTGCAAGAGCAACGATGGTAGATATGAAGAGGTTTAACCTAGGAACCCTTTGTAAAAATCTTGGCGTATCCCTTGTAGGTGCACACAGAGCAGTGAATGATGCAGAGGCTACTGCTGAAGTATTTATTAAGTTAATTGAAAAGATAAAGAGAGAAGAAGAATTTAATTTTGAAAATCTAAATCGAGAAATAATAAACATAGATTCTAAACGTTTATTCGAGTCATCCTTGTTGTTGTTAGTTAAAACTGAAATTGGCTTGAAAAATTTATACAAGCTAATTTCAGATTCTCACATGAAATACTTTAATTTTGTAGCTAAAGTGCCTAGAAGCCTTCTGGATAAATATCGTGAAGGAATATTAGTAGGCTCAGGTAATGCTAATTCAGAATTATTCGATGCTATTTACAGGATGTGCCCTCAAGAAGAATTGCTTGAGATTGCAAAATATTATGACTTTTTAGAAATACAGCCAGCAAGCGATAACATTCTTGCAATTGAAGACGGAAAATACACTATTGATGATATAAGAGAAATTAATAAAAGAATAATATCCTTAGGTGAAGAATTAAATATACCTGTGGTTGCTGATTCTGACACTTATTATCTTGAAGAATCTGAAGATGTACTTAGAAGAATAGTGCTTAATGGTAAACCAGGAAGACCAGATCCTAGAGCCAGCAGAAATCAAAAATTTTATTTTAAAACTACAGAAGAAATGCTTGATGAGTTTTCTTATTTAGGACAAGACAAGGCTTATGAAGTTGTCGTAACAAATACTAAAAAGTTAAAGGATTCTATAAATGATATTAAGCCAATTCCAGATGGAACTTATCCTCCAGTGATTGAAGGTTCTGATGAAAGTTTAAGAGAAATGACCTACAAAAAAGCACATGATATTTATGGAGATAAACTTCCAAAAATTGTCGAGGATAGATTAGAAAAAGAACTAAAGTCAATTATTTCAAATGGTTACTCAGTCCTCTATATAATTGCTCAAAAGCTTGTAAAAAAATCTAATGATGATGGCTTCTTAGTAGGATCAAGAGGTTCTGTTGGTTCATCCTTTGTCGCAACAATGGCAGACATAACAGAAGTAAATCCACTTCCACCACACTACATTTGTCCAAATTGTAAATATTCTGAATTCACAGAAGACTTAACTTATGGTAGTGGAGTTGATATGCCAGACAAAGTTTGTCCTAAGTGTGGCAGTCCTCTTAAAAAGGATGGACACAACATTCCTTTTGAAGTTTTCTTAGGTTTTTATGGTGATAAAGAACCAGATATTGATTTAAACTTCGCCGGTGAATACCAACCAAGGGCACATAAGTACACTGAAGAATTGTTTGGTGAAGGTTATGTATTTAGAGCAGGGACTATTGGAAAAATTGCAGATAAAACTGCTTATGGTTATGTGAAGAAATATTTTGAAAATAAACATATTTCTCCTATAGAAATTGATAGATTATCAAGAGCCATAACTGATGGAAAAAGGACTAGTGGACAGCATCCAGGTGGTGTAATGATTGTTCCTAAATCAAATTCAATTTTTGATTTTACACCAATTCAGTATCCTGCAGATGATCCAAGCTCTGGAGTAATAACAACACACTTTGATTATAACTTTATCCATGGAAAGATTTTAAAACTAGATATACTTGGGCACGATGGTCCAACAATTATTAAAATGTTGGAGGACTTCACTGGAATAGATTCCAATACAATAAGATTTGACGATAAAAAAACACTCTCAATCTTTAATAGTGCCGATGCCTTTAATATGGACGAAGAAATTTTTTCTTGTAAAACAGGGACTCTTGGAATACCAGAGTTTGGAACTTCTTTTGTTATATCAATGCTCTTAGAAACAAATCCAAAGAACTTTGCAGACCTCGTTAGAATTTCTGGTCTATCTCATGGCACTGACGTATGGATTTCTAATGCACAAGAGCTAGTTGATTCTGGCAGAGCTGAGCTTAAAGACGTTATAGCTACAAGAGAAGATATCATGGTTTATCTTATTAATGCTGGTGCTGAAAATAAAATGGCCTTTGACACAATGGAAAAAGTTAGAAAGGGCAAGGGACTTACTGAAGAACAAGAAAGTATAATGAAGAACTTAGACTTGCCTGAGTGGTATATTGATTCTTGTAAAAAAATTAAGTATATGTTCCCTAAAGCTCACGCAGTAGCCTATGTTATGCTTTCTTTTAGAATCGCATATTACAAATTAAACTATCCTTTGGCCTTCTATGCAACCTTCTTCACTATTAAGTTAACAGACTTTAATGGAGAAAATATTATTGAAGGACCGAACTTTTTGAAGAATAGGATTAAAATCTTAAGAGAAATTGAAAAACCAACAGCTAAGGATAAGGGAGAAATTAGAGTTTCAGAAGTTGCACTTGAGATGTATGCTAGAGGTTTCCAATTTTTAAAAGCAGATATTTATAAGTCAATGGCATCTAAGTTCACCATTGAAGATGGAAAAATCAGAATGCCTATACGAGCAGTTCCTGGAATCGGAGAAAATTGTGCTAGTAAGATAGAAAAAGAATCAAAAAAATCAAACTATCTATCCATTGAAGACTTTTCAAAACGAACTGGTGCAGGAAATTCTGTTATAACAATTTTACAAAAAAATGGAATGCTTGATAACTTAGATGAAACAAACCAAATTTCATTATTTAATTTTTGAAAAACTTGTATTTATAGCATTTTATGTTATAATCTTAATTAAGAAAGATATTTTAGAGTAAAGAGTGGGTGAGCCCACTCTTTGTTTTTTAGTAGTGAGGTGTTAAGTGAATAAAAAAGAATTAAAAAAAGAAATTTACCCACTAGCTGAAGAGGTAGCAGAAGAACTTGGCTACGAAATTGTAGACATTGAATTTCAAAATGGATCAAAGCATGATTTGTTATCAATCTTTATTTATAAGAAAGAAGGAATTGATTTAAATGACTGCACTGATATGAGTAGAAGTCTAGAAAAAAAACTAGACAATTTAGAAATTTTAAAAAATCCTTATTATCTTGAGATTTCTTCGCCGGGACTTGATAGACCTTTAAAAACACAAGATGACTACAGAAGAAATATTGGAAATGAAGTAGATGTTAAACTTTATGCTCCAATAGACGGAAGAAAAGAATTTAGTTTTGTTTTAGACAAGTATGACGATGAAAATGTATATTGTACTCTTGATGAAAAAGAATTTGCAATACCAATTAAGTCAATTTCATCAATGAAACAAACTATTAAATTTTAATGGAGGAATAAATGAATCAAGAGTTTATTGACGCTTTAAGTGAAATCGAGAAAGAAAAAGGAATTTCTAAAGAAATCGTCTTTGAAGCTTTGGAATCAGCTTTAGTTTCTAGTTATAGAAAAAACTATGGTACATCAGAAAATGTTATTGTAAACATGGATAGAGAAACTGGAGAAATTAAATTATTTGCTTCTAAAAATATTGTAGAAAAAGTTGAGGATCCTCAACTTGAAGTTTCTATAGAAGAAGTAAAGAAAATTAATCCAAACTATGAAATTGGAGATGTATATAACCAAGAAATTCATCCAAAAAATTTTGGAAGAATTGCTGCTCAAACAGCTAAACAAGTTGTAATTCAAAGAATTAAAGATGCTGAAAGAGATATAGTATTTGATGAGTATGTTGAAAGAGAAAAGGAAATTATAACAGGACTTGTTCAAAGAAAATCTTACAATAATGTTTACGTAGATTTAGGTACAACTGAGGCAATACTTCCTTACAGTGAGCAAATTAGTGGAGAATCTTATAATCACGGAGATAGATATAAGATGCTAATCTTATCAGTAGAAAAATCTACTAAAGGTCCTCAAATAGTTCTTTCAAGATCTCACCCAGATTTAGTAAAAAGACTTTTTGAATTAGAAATTCCAGAAGTTAGTGAAGGAATAGTAGAAATCTATTCAATTTCTAGAGAAGCTGGTTCAAGAACAAAAATAGCTGTCTTTTCTAGAGACCCAGAAGTTGATCCACTTGGAGCTTGTGTAGGCTACAAGGGTCAAAGAGTTAATGCAATTGTAGATGAAATTGACAATGAAAAAATTGATATTGTTATATACGAAAAAGACATTGATAAGTTTATTGCAAATTCTTTGAGTCCTTCTAAAGTTGAGAAGGTTTTTGTAAACGAAGCAGAAAAATCTGCTCTTGCGATTGTGCCTGATTATCAACTTTCTCTTGCAATTGGTAAAGAAGGTCAAAATGTTAGACTTGCTGCAAAATTGACTGGATGGAAGATAGATATTAAGTCAAATCTTCAGTTTGAAGAGTATCTTGAAGAAAGAAATATGACAGAAGAGGAATTAATAGAAGAATACGAAAATTCTGTAAAAGAGAGTACAGAAGAAGTAACAGAAGATATTAATATGCCTGAAGAAGAACAAGCTTTAGGAGAAGATAACATAACAAATGAAGATTCTGACAATTTAGAGGATGCAAATGAAGAATCTTCTGTTGAAGAAAATGAAATATAAAATTCTTAATTTAACGGAGTAAATAATGGCTAAAATTAGGAAGATACCTATGCGTACATGTATAGGATGTAGAGAACAAAAGGCAAAAAAAGATTTAATCAGAGTAGTAAAAAACAAAGAAGATGAAATCTTTATTGATAAAACTGGAAAGGCAAATGGAAGAGGAGCTTATTTATGTAATGACAAAAGTTGTTTGGAAAAAGCGATAAAGTCAAAGGCTTTAAATAGGGCATTTACAACAGAAATTAGTGAGGAAGTTTATGAAAAACTAATTAATTCTGTAGATTAAGCTTCTTTTTAGGAGGTGTTCAATTTGTCAAAAATTAGAGTACATGCGTTGGCAAAAGAAATTGGTATTACAAGTAAAGAACTACTTTTAAAATTAGAGGAACTTGAAATATCAGTAAAAAATCACATGTCAACATTAGACAGTGCTGAAGAAAAAAAAGTAAGAAATTTATACAATAAAACTTCTTCAAAAAATGAATCTCCTGTAAAGAATGAAAATTCGAATAAAAAGAGAGATAAGAGCAAAAAAAACAATCCTAATAAGGAAAAACAAGACGTAAAAAATTTAGATAACAAAAAGAGTAAGAAAGAAAACAAAGACCGACATTTTAAAAAAGACTTAAATTCTAATTCTTATGAATTAAAGGAGGATAAAAAACTTCTTGACAAAAAAAATAAGAAGAAGAATAAGTCTAAGAATAAAGATGATAAAGATGATAATAACAACTTCTTTAAAAGAGATTTAACTAAGAAAAAACCTAAGAAAAAAGTTAGATCAAAACATAAAGTTGAAGAGGAAGATAAGGGAGATGATTCTATAATAGTGATTGCACCTATTACAGTTAAAGATTTTGCTAACCAATTAGGAGTATCAGTTTCAACAGTTATAACAAAGCTAATAGGACTTGGGGTTATGGCAAATCAAAATCAAAGTATTGATGAAGATACTTGTGTCTTACTAGCCGATGAGCTTGGAATAGAAATAGAAATTGAAGCCCCAAATCTTGACCAATCTGTTGAGGAAGAATACGGACTTTTAAAGGGAGATAAAGAGAGAGACCTTAAGCCAAGACCACCTGTTGTAACAGTTATGGGTCACGTTGACCACGGTAAAACTTCTTTACTAGACTCAATTAAAAAAACACACGTTACACAATCAGAAGCGGGTGGAATTACTCAGCATATAGGAGCATATACTGTTAACCTTTCAGGAAAGAAGATAACTTTCCTTGATACTCCTGGTCACGAAGCCTTCACTTCTATGAGATTAAGAGGGGCTCAAACTACTGATATTGCTATTCTTGTTGTAGCAGCAGATGACGGGGTAATGCCACAAACTATTGAAGCTATTTCGCACGCAAGATCAGCAAATGTACCAATAATTGTAGCAATTACAAAAATTGATAAACCTGAAGGAAATCCTGAAAGAGTTAAGCAAGAATTGATGAACGAAAACCTTGTTCCTGAAGAATGGGGAGGAGATACAATCGTTGTTGGTGTTTCTTCTAAAACTGGAGAAGGTATAAATGACTTGCTTGAAATGATTCTATTAGTTGCTGAAATGAAAGAACTAAAGGCTAATCCTAACAGACGTGCTGTAGGAACAATTATCGAGGCAAATCTAGATAAAGCTAAGGGACCTATGGCGACTATTCTTATTAAAAATGGTACTTTAAGATTTGGTGATGCTGTAGTATCAGGTACTTGCTCAGGTAGAATTAGGGCTATGGAAGATGACAAGGGTAAAAGAGTTAAAAAAGCAGGCCCTTCAATGCCAGTTGTAATTCTAGGACTTAATGATGTTCCTAATGCTGGAGATACAATCTATGCAGTAAACGACGATAAAACTGCAAAGGCTATTGCTGACAAGAATAAAGAGATCTCAAGAGAAAAGAGACTAAGTCAAACAACTAAGATTAGCCTTGACAACTTATTTGAAAAAATTTCAGAAGAAGATGTAAAAGAACTTAATATTGTTGTTAAAGCCGACGTAAAAGGTTCTGTTGAAGCGCTTAACCAATCACTATTAAAACTTTCTACTGATGAAGTTAAGATTTCTGTTATTCACTCTGGAGTTGGTGGAATTAATGAATCTGACGTAACATTAGCTTCTGCATCTAATGCAATTGTTATAGGATTTAACGTTAGACCTAATATTAATGCCATTGAACTTGCAAAAACTGAAGATGTAGAAATAAGAACTTATAGAGTTATCTATGAAATTATAAATGATATCGAACAAGCTGCTAAGGGTATGCTTGACCCAGATATCGTTGAAGAAATTCTCGGAAGATGTGAAATTAGACAAACCTTTAAATTACCTAACAATCAAATGGTTGCAGGAGTTTATGTGTTAAGTGGCAAAATCTTAAGAAATTCAAAAGTCAAAGTACTAAGAGATGATGTTGTTATTCATGAAGGTGATATTGCTTCACTTAAGAGATTCAAAGATGACGCTAAAGAACTTGCAACAGGTTTTGAAGGTGGACTTGTTATAGATGGATTTAATGATATAAAAGAGGGCGACCTTCTTGAATCATATATCATGAAGGAAGTTGAGAGATCATAATGAATAATAAAAGAATAAATAGAATCTCTGAAGAAGTAAGAAAAACTATTTCCAATATTGTTCAAAATGAATTAAAGGATCCTAGAATACCATCTATTACAAGTATCTCTCATGTTGAAGTGACTAACGATCTATCCTTTGCAAAAGTTTATGTTTCTGTCTTAGGGGATGATTATGATAGAGATGAAGCAGTTGAAGGACTTAATTCTGCTAAGGGCTTTATTAAAAAAGAATTAGCACATAGAGTAAAACTTAGGGCTATGCCTGAATTAATTTTCATTAAAGATGACTCTATAGAAAAAGCTATGGAACTAGACAAACTTATAGAAGAGGTAAATAACAAAAATGATTAATTTAAAGGAAGTATCCTCTGAATTAAAAACTTTAATAGATAGTAGCCAAACTATTGCAGTTGCATCCCACCTAAATCCAGATGGAGATAATTTGGGTTCTGTAACTGCAATGATTGGCATGCTTAATAAACTTGGTAAAAATCCTATTTTTGTTCTGGATGACCTTATACCATCGACCTTTGAATTTTTACCAAATCTCTCCTTTGCAAAAAATCCTGACAATATTGACACAAGTTTTGATTTATTTATTGCTCTTGACTCATCAGACGAAGATAGGATGGGAGATAGGGTAAAAGAAATCTTTAATAAATCAATTAAAACTGTTAATATAGACCACCACTTTAGCAATAAAAATTATGCCGATTTGAATATTGTTGATGAAAAATCACCAGCTACTTGTGAAATACTTGCTAGGGTCTTTAAGTGTCTTGGACTTAATTTAAATAAGGAAATCGCGACTTCTTTATTTACTGGTCTTTCAACTGATACAGGATCATTTAAATATAGCTCTGTTACATCACAAACCTTTGAAATAGCGTCAGAATTATTTGAATATAATATTGATATTAATGAAGTAACACAAAATGTTTATCAAAGTAGGTCTAGACAAAAAACCGACCTTTTAATTAAAGCTATGAACTCTATTGAATACTTTGATGGAGATAAAATAGCAGTAGTTATTGTTACTAAAGACGACATGGAAAAAACTAAAGCTGCAAAATCAGATGCGGATGGGATTGTTGAGTTTGTTCGAGATATCGATTCAGTTGAACTTGCTGTACTTCTAAAAGAAAAGGATGATTGTATAAGATTGTCTCTTAGGTCAAAATCTTATGTAGACTGCACAAAAATAGCTTCAAAATTTAATGGTGGTGGTCATATAAGAGCTTCAGGTGGAACAATTAATCACACCAACCTAATTAAGGCTAAAAAAGACTTGATAAAAGTGGCAGAAGAAGAGTTATGATTGATGGTCTATTAATATTTGACAAAGAAAAAGGAATCACTTCTCACGACTTAGTGTATAAAGTCAGACGCAAGTTAGGTATAAAAAAAGTAGGACATACTGGAACCCTTGACCCAATGGCAACAGGTGTCCTAGTTATATCTATTGGTAAGGCCACTAAGACTAGTGATTATATAATTTCTAGTGACAAAGAATATGAGGCTAGAGTCAAACTCGGTGTTCTAACAGATACCTATGATATTACTGGCGAAATTTTAAAAGAAGAAAAAGTAACTTTTACAATAGACGAAATCACAAATGCACTTAAGAACTTCACTGGTAAAATGACTCAAAAACCTCCAATATACTCTGCCTTAAAAGTAAAAGGAAAAAAACTTTATGAATATGCTAGGGAAGGCAAAGATGTTGAAATCAAAAAAAGAGATATTGAAATTTATAATAATGATCTCTTAGACTTCAATGGGAGTGACGAGTTTTTGATAAGAGTAAAGGTATCTAAAGGAACTTATATTAGATCTCTTGCTAATGATATTGGAGAATTTCTTGGCACTTATGGAACACTTACTGAACTTAGAAGAACTAGGACTGGAGATTTTAAAATTGAAGATTCTATAACGACTTCATCCTTTCAAGAAATGTCTCTTGATGAAATAAAAGAAAAAATCTTGCCTATGGATAGAGCTTTAAGTAATTTTAAAAGGCTTGAGATAGATAAGAGTTTTTGTCAGAAATTTCTTAATGGACAATTTTATAAACTAAACAATAAACTAGAAGACGAAGATTACAGAGTCTACTGTGATAATTTGTTTTTAGGCATTGGAGAAGTAAAATTTATTGATAATAAAGCCTACCTAAAAATGAAGAAGAAATTAATAGGTGATTTATGAAAATAATTGAAATTGACTTAAATTATGTAGCAGATAAAGATTCAGTTATTGCCCTTGGGAATTTTGATGGGGTCCACAAGGGGCACATTGAATTAATAAATAGGGCAGTTAAAAATGCAAAAAAATTAAATATTAAATCTAGTTTATTACTTTTTAATGAGCATACTGATAACCTAGTCAAAGTTGGAAAGAAAGATATCATAACAACTAACCAAACAAAATTTGAAATAATTGAGGACTTAGGTGTAGATATTATCTATCTTATAGACTTTACTAGAGATTTTATGGCATATACACCAATGATGTTTTTAAAAGATTTTCTAGCCGATAATCTAAAAATAAAAGGTGTTGTTGTAGGTTATGACTATACCTATGGTTATAAAAAATCTGGAGATGTTGAATTTTTAAATAAAAATAAAAATTTATTTAAAAGTGTGGATGTTATAGAACAAATTTCTTCACACGGTGTAAAAATCTCATCAACTCTTATAAGAAAACTAATTGAAGATGGCAAGATTAAAGAAGCAGATGAACTTTTATCTAGGCCCTATAAATTAATAGGCGAAATTATTCATGCCAAAGGCTTAGGCAAAAAAATGGGATATCCCACTGCCAATTTAAAGTTAATAGATAATTTTGTAATCCCAAGGTTCGGCGTTTATGATACAGATATTATAATCAAGGGAGAGAGGTTTAGGGCCTCAACCAATATTGGAACTAACCCAACCGTTGAACACGATGGAATAAAAATAGAAGCCCATATACTTGATTTTAATAGAGATATTTATGGAGAAATTGTAGAGCTTGAACTATTAGATTTTGTTAGACCAGAATTAAAGTTTGCTTCTATTGAAGAATTATTTAAACAAATCGCTAAAGATGTTTTAGTTACAAGGAATAGATGACTTTACAAGTAAGTTATTATGTGTTAAGATATCTAAGGTTAAATAGCTATTCGCAGTTGGTCGCTCCTCGACGCCTACTTCGATTAGCTTTATCTAAAAATTTAGGAGGAAAATATGTTAGAAACAAACATCAAACAAATTATTATTGACGAATTTAAAACTCACGAAGGTGATACAGGATCACCAGAAGTACAAATTGCTCTTCTTACTAGAAGAATTAACGATTTAAACGAACACTTAAGAATTCACAAAAAAGACCACCATTCAAGAAGAGGACTTCTTAAAATGGTAGGTAAGAGAAGAAACTTATTAAGATATTTAAAAAATAGTGATATAGAAAGATATCGTACACTTATTAAAAAACTACAAATAAGAGGATAATAGGAGCGGTAATCCCGCTCTTTCTTATTAGAAGGAGGAAATAATGGAAAAAACTTATACTATGGATCTTGCAGGTTCTCAGTTAAAAGTAACAATTGGAAAAGTTGCTGAACAAGCTAATGGTGCTTGTTTAGTACAATATGGAGATACTGTTGTACTTGTTACAGCGACAGCATCTTCTAATCCAAGAGAGGGAATCGACTTTTTTCCTCTAAGTGTAGACTATGAAGAAAAAATGTACGCTGTTGGTAAAATTCCTGGCGGATTTATTAAAAGAGAAGGAAGACCTAGCGAAAAAGCTACTCTTTCAGCTAGACTAATTGACAGACCACTAAGACCACTTTTCCCAGAAGGTTATAGAAATGATGTACACATAGTAGCAACTGTTTTAAGTGTTGATCAAGATCATTCACCAGAAATTGTTGCCATGATAGGTTCTTCTATTGCTCTTTCTATTTCTGATATTCCTTTTGATGGACCTACTGGTTCAGTTGAAGTTGGATATATTGACGGAAAATATATAATTAATCCTAGTGAAGAGGAAAGAAATAATTCTAAAATAAATTTATCTCTCGCTGGAACAAAAACTGCCATTATGATGGTAGAAGCAGGTGCCCAAGAAGTTAGCGAAGCAGAAATGCTCGAAGCTATTCTAGAGGGTCATGAAGTTATTAAAGAAATTTGTAATTTCGTTGAAGAAATTGCAAAGGAAATTGGCAAAGAAAAAGCTGAATACGAAGTATTTAAAGCTGACGAAGAAATTGTTGCTAAGGTTAAAGAGTTTGGTCAAGATTTACTTGTTAATGCTATTAGAGAAAAGGATAAAGTAGTTAGAGAAGCAAATACTGAAAAAGCTAAGGAAGCTATTAAAGAACACTTTGAAGACCTTATGGAAGAACACGAAAAAGATATTTCAGCTGCAATTGATGAAATTGAAGTTAATGAAATTAGACGTGGTATTATCGAAGAAGAAAGAAGACCTGATGATAGGAAATTAACTGAGATAAGACACCTTTCTTCAGAAGTTGGTGTCCTACCAAGAACTCATGGTTCAGGTTTATTTACTAGAGGTCAAACTCAAGTCCTTTCAATTGCAACTCTTGGAGCACTTTCTGAAGAGCAAGTTATTGATGGGTTGGGAGATGATAAGCCTAAGAGATATATTCACCACTATAACTTCCCAGGATTTTGCGTTGGGGATACAAAACCATCGAGATCTCCTGGTAGACGTGAAATCGGTCACGGTGCTCTTGCTGAAAGAGCTTTAATTCCAGTTATCCCAGATTCTGAAGAATTCCCTTATACAATAAGGGTTGTTTCTGAAGTTTTATCATCTAATGGATCTTCGTCACAAGCATCTATTTGTGGATCTACACTTGCTCTTATGGATGCAGGTGTTCCTATTAAAGCACCAGTAGCTGGTATAGCTATGGGGCTTATTGAAGAAGATGGAGTTATGAAAATACTTACTGATATTCAAGGCTTAGAAGATCACTTTGGCGATATGGACTTCAAGGTAGCGGGCACTAGAAAAGGTATCACTGCTATTCAAATGGATATAAAAGTTGAAGGAATCAAAAAAGAAATTCTTGAGACTGCTCTTGATAGGGCAAAGGATGCTAGATTTGAAATCCTAGATCATATTGCAACAACTATTGAAAAACCAAGAGAAGAACTTTCTAAATATGCTCCAATAATCCATATGATTACTATTGACCCTGAACGAATTGGAGAAGTAATTGGTGCTGGTGGAAAGATAATAAATAAAATTATTGAACAAACTGGTGTTAAAATCGATATTGATGACGATGGTAAGATTTCTATTTTATCTGATAATGATGAAAAAGCTAAAGAAGCAATTGCTATAATTGAAGATATCGTTAAAGAAATCGAAGTTGGAGAAGTTTACCTTGGTAAGGTTAAAAAGATTGTTAAGTTTGGAGCTTTCGTAGAACTTAAAAAAGGAACTGAAGGTCTTCTTCATATCTCTGAAATTGCCCACGAAAGAACAAATAACGTCGAAGATGTATTAAAAGTTGGCGATTCAGTAGAAGTTAAAGTAATTGATATAGCTAAAGACACTGGTAAGATTTCACTATCAAGAAAAGCTCTAATTGAAAGAGAAGATAATTCAAAAAAAGAAGAAAATAAATAAGAAAAATTTTAGTCGCATTAGAATTTATTTTAATGCGATTTTTTTAAAGGAGAAATTATGAAATTAAAAGTTATAAATAAAAGTAAACACCCACTACCAAAATACGAAACTGAAGGTTCCTCTGGTATGGACTTAAGAGCTAACTTAGATGAAAGTTTAGTTTTAAAACCTCTTGATAGAGTTCTAGTACCTACAGGCTTATACTTTGAATTTGAAAAAGGTTATGAAGCACAAGTAAGGGCAAGATCTGGACTTGCATTAAAAAAAGGTTTAGGACTTCCAAATGGTATTGGAACAATTGACTCAGACTACAGAGGAGAGTTAAAAGTTATTTTGATTAATATGAGTAGGGAAGATGTTGTAATCGAAGATGGCGATAGGATTGCCCAAGTAGTTTTTATGAAAATTGAGCTTCCCGAAGTAGTAGAAGTTAAAGAAATAAGTGAGACAGAAAGAAGTGACGGAGGCTTCGGTCACACTGGTCTTTAAGAGCACAAATTGTTATAATATTAATGAGGTGCTAGCTCTTGAAAAAATTTTTTAAATCAAATAAAAAACCTACAAAAAAGAAAAATAATAAAAAAGTTAATAAAAGAAATAAAAATTCAGATATAGGTAGTGGTCAAGAAATCATGGGACTATTTTTAATAGTAATTGGTATAGTCTTCTTCATTTGCCTTTATAGTCAAAAAATGGGAATTGTTGGTTCATTAATTTACAAATTATTCTCAGCCTTATCTGGTTCAGGCAATTTTATAATTCCACTTCTTCTAATTTTCTGGGGAATACTTTTTAATATTCAAGCAACAAAACTACACGTTAATCGCTATATAATTTTTTCACTTATAATATTTTTATGTGTTTTAGTTTTCTTGGATGGATCAAAGGAAATGGATATGACACTTATTGAAAGAATTATAAAGTCAACAGAGTATATGGATATTACTAGAAGCGGTGGAATAATCGGAGCTATTTTTGGTTTCTTTTCTTATAAACTCTTAGGCTCTCTTGGTACCTATTTAATCCTAGGATTGATAATTATTGCCTCTATATACTTTATGCTCAGACCTAATATGGAGCAAATTATTATGGCTTTTGAAGATCTAGGGGAAAGCCTTGAAGATAGAAAAAAAGCTTTAGAAAATAAGAAAGCTGCTAGAAAATTAAAGGCTGAAGAAAAAGAAAAGAAAAAAGCCTTAAAAGAAATTAGAAAAAAAGATGCTTTAAAAAACATCGACAAAAATGAGTCTGAAAATAATAGTGATGATATTTCAGAAAGTTTAATCATAAAAGACTATTCAGAAGATAATATCATAGATGCTACTGATAATAATCACTTTGAAAAGATAAATGAAAGTGGCGAAAATATTACACCAAATAATTCTTTAATAGATAGTCAAGAAGATGAAGAAGTAATTGATACAATAAAAGATGATATCGAACACAAAAAAGAAGAAGAGTTTGTCTATACTTATCCAGACCCAGCTCTTTTAGAAAGAATCCCATCAAAGGGAAATTTCTCTAAAGATGAAGTTATAGAAAAGGGTAGAATAATCGAAAATACTATGAAAAATTTTGGTATTGAGTCAAAGGTTGTTGCTATAAATCGCGGACCAGTTATAACATCCTATGAATTAAAGCCTGCTCCAGGAATAAAATTATCCAGAATAGTTGGTTTAAGTGACAATATAGCTATGGCTCTAGCAAGTTCTGATTTGCGTATTGAAGCTCCAATACCAGGGAAAACCGTAGTTGGTATTGAAGTACCAAATAATGAAAAGGATTCAGTTGCCCTTAAGGAATTAATTGAGTCAAAAGAATTTAAAAATATAAAATCAGATATTCCTTTAGCTTTAGGTAAGGATGTAGAAGGTAATATTTTAATTTCTGGTATGGAAGATATGCCACATCTTTTAATAGCTGGTGCAACTGGTTCAGGTAAGTCAGTTTGTATAAATTCGATTATCACTAGTGTAATATACAAATCATCTCCTAAAGATGTAAAGTTAATGCTAATAGATCCTAAGGTAGTTGAGCTAAGTGTATATAATGGAATTCCTCATCTTTTAATTGATGTTGTTACTAATCCAAAGAAAGCAGCCTTTGCTCTTAATTGGGCAGTAGACGAAATGGAAAAGAGATATCAAGCCTTTGCAGAAAATCATGTAAGGGATTTAAAGGGCTATAATAAAAAAATGATGGCAGAAGGAAAAGAAGATGAAAAACTTCCAAAAATTTTAATAATAGTAGATGAGTTGGCTGATCTTATGATGGTTGCCTCTAAAGAAATAGAAGAATATATAGCTAGGCTTGCTCAAAAAGCAAGAGCTGCTGGTATGCACTTAATACTTGCAACTCAAAGACCTTCTGTTGATGTTATCACTGGAACTATTAAGGCCAATGTTCCATCTCGAATTGCTTTTGCAGTAGCTTCTTCTGTAGACTCTAGAACTATACTCGATATGGGTGGTGCTGAAAAGTTATTAGGCAAGGGAGATATGCTATTCTATCCAAGTAAATATCCTAAGCCAAAGAGAATTCAAGGTGCTTTTATTAGTGATGGGGAAGTTGAAAGACTTGTCGACTTTGTCAAAAATAACAACGAAATTAAAAATAATGTTGAGTCAAAAATTGAACAAGCAATTGAAGATAGAAAGGTACAAATTGATAACGAAAGGGACCCTCTTTTTAAAGAAGCAGTAGAGCTTGTAGTTAATGATGAACAAGCTTCTATTTCCTATATACAAAGGAAATTAAAGGTTGGATATTCAAGAGCTGGTCGCATTGTTGATCAAATGGAAGAAATGGGCATAATTGGTCCTCACGAAGGTTCAAAACCTCGTAAACTTTTAAAAACAAAGGAAGAATTGGATATGATTTTAGGTGAAGGCGATGAATAATGTTCACATAGTGACCCTTGGGTGCTCAAAAAACGATGTGGACTCTTCTATGATGTATTCACTATTAGATAAAAATAAATATCAAATGGTTAATGAAGCAAGCAAAGCTGATATTTTAATAGTAAACACATGTGGTTTCATAGATGCGGCTAAGGAAGAATCCATTGATACAATACTTGAATCTGTGGAATATAAAAATGAAGGTAAGTGTAAAAAAGTTTTATTATCTGGATGTCTTGCTCAAAGATACCCTGAAGAACTTATTAAAGAAATATCTGAGATTGACGGAATAATTGGGACAGGAAACATTGATTATATAAATGAACTTTTAGATAGGAGTCTTGCTGGGGATTTATTCATAAAGACAGATAATTTAAACTCAGCTTATATAGAAGGAATTAGAAAAGAAGTAGTAAAGACTACAGAATATGTTAAGATCTCTGAAGGTTGCAATAATAATTGTTCCTACTGTATAATTCCTTCACTCCGTGGGAAAAATAGATCTAGAAAAATAGAAGATATTTATAGTGAAGTTGACTACCTGGTAAGTAAAGGTGCAAGGGAAATTATATTAATTGCTCAAAATACTACAGACTATGGAATAGACTTATATTCTAAGTACTCTTTAGCAAAATTAATAAAAGAGATTTCCAAAATAGAGGATTTAAAATGGATCAGAGTTTTATACTTATATCCAGATCATTTCACAGAAGAATTAATCGAAGAGTTTAAAAACAATGAAAAACTTATAAATTATGTGGATATGCCACTTCAACACATTTCAGATGATGTTTTAAAAAGGATGAATAGGAAGACAAGTAAGGACCACATTATAAAAACTCTAAAGAACCTCAGAAAATCTGTTCCCGATATTGTGATTAGAACAACATTCATTGTTGGTTTCCCCGGAGAAAGTGATGATGATTTTAACCAATTAGTTGATTTTATTGAAGATGTAAAATTTGATAAACTCGGTATTTTTGAGTACTCTTTGGAAGAGGGAACAGGGGCAGCTTCCTTAGATGAACAAATTTCTGATTCTTTAAAAGAGAAAAGGAAAAATGAAATTATGGCAATCCAAAGCGAAATTTCTGCTGAAATCCTATCAAAAAATATAGGAAAAAGACTTGAAGTTTTAATTGAAGAACAAGTTGATGAGGAAAACTATGTTGGTAGGACCTATATGGATTCTCCAGAGATTGATGGCGTTACTTATGTTCACTCAAATAAAGAACTTGGAATTGGTAGCTTTGTAGAAGTAAATGTTGTTGATAGTTTAGATTATGACTTAGTAGGTGAAATTATATGAATACTCCAAACAAATTAACTTTAATGAGGACCTTAATGGTTCCTATTTTTATCCTATGTATGTATTTAGATTTTAATAATTCTAGGTTAATAGCTACAGTTATCTTCGCAGTGGCATCATTTACTGACTTTTTAGATGGTCACATAGCAAGAAAATACAATCTTGTTACAAATTTTGGTAAATTTGCTGACCCCCTTGCAGATAAAATATTAGTATGCTCTGCAATGATAATGTTAGTTAGTACTGGCGAAATGCCAGCTTGGGCTGTAATAATAATTATTGCAAGAGAGTTTACTATTACTGGATTTAGAATAATAGCAGCTTCTGAAAATATTACTATTGCCGCAAGTCCCTTAGGAAAATTTAAAACAGTTACGCAACTAATTTCAAATATTCTACTTTTAACAGGTCTAGAAAGTCTAAGAGGCATTGGAATGATTATATTCTATCTAGCTGTAGTATTTACTATTATTTCTGGTGCTGATTACCTTATTAAAAACAAAAAAGTATTGGACTTAGAAAATATATAAGGAGAATTATGAAAGCAAGTATTCTAACAATTGGTAAAGAAATTTTAATTGGTTCAATTGTAAACACGAATTCAAAATATATATCAGAAAAATTAACTGACATGGGGATAGATGTTATAAGACAGGTCTCAGTGGATGATTGCTTGGAAGAAATTGTCGAAGAGTTAAACTATATTTCCAAATCATCTGATTTAATAATTATAAGTGGAGGACTTGGACCTACAGATGACGACTTAACAAGAGATGCTGTAGCAAAATTTTTAAATAGAAGGGTCTATCTCGACCAAAACGAAAAGAGAAAATTAGAAGATAGGTTTAATAGACTTGGAAGAACAATGACTCCAAACAATCTTAAACAAGTTATGCTTATAGAAGGATCAGAAAAAATTGACAATCAGTGGGGCGTTGCTCTTGGAGAGTTTATAGAATTCAATAATAAAAAAATTATCCTACTACCTGGACCTCCAAATGAAATGGAACCAATGCTTGATTATTATATTGCCAATAAATCTTTTACAAGAGATAATATTATTATAAAATCTATAGATATTATTGGTCTCGGTGAATCTGTTATTGAAGATAGAATAAGACATATGGACTTTAATGACAGGAGTATCTCAATCAATACTTTTGCCCACGGGACTTATACAGAGGTTAAAATAATCGGAAAAAATTCTAATAAAGAAAAACTTAAGTCTTCCATAGAAGAAACAGTTAATTCTCTTTATAGGGAATTTAAAACTCACATTTATTCAGAAAATAACGAAGATGTTGCAAAACAAATTGTAGATATTTTAAGAAAAAATAATTTAAAAGTTTCTTTCGCAGAATCTATAACTGGTGGAATGTTAGCATCAGCTATTACTGATATAAGTGGAGCATCTAGTGTTATTGAAAGCTCCTTTGTCACTTACTCCAATGATTCAAAAAATAAGAATTTAAATGTATCTAAGAATACACTGAAGAAATTTGGTGCAATAAGTGAGCATACTGCTTACGAAATGGCAAAGGGAGTAAAAGAAAAGTCCCAAGCGGATATTGGAGTCTCTACAACTGGTGAAGCCGGTCCTAATCCATCAGAAACTGAAGTTGGAAATGTCTTTACCTGTATATATTTCGGTGAAGATAATTACAATACAAAACATTATTTCTTTTCGGGAGACAGAAATAAAATACGCAGAAGCACTGTAAATAGAGTTTTATCTCAAATTCTTTATTTACTTAGAAAAAATTTTAAGGAGTAATTATGAAAGAAAGCAATTTAAGTAAAGAAAAACAAGAAGCTCTTCACAACGTCATATCAAAAATTGAAAAACAATACGGTGAAGGATCCGTAATGATTCTAGGTGACGACGTTAAATTAGATATTGAATCTATACCTACTGGATCACTTGCTCTTGATATTGCCCTTGGAATTGGTGGAATTCCTAAGGGAAGAATTATAGAAATATATGGACCAGAATCATCAGGTAAAACTACTTTGGCTCTACATATGTTAGCCGAAGCGCAAAAAATAGGTGGTACAGGTGCTTTTGTAGATGCTGAGCATGCTCTTGATGCTGGATATGCTAAAAACCTTGGTGTAGACGTAGAAAATTTAATTATTTCTCAACCTGATACAGGCGAACAAGCTCTAGAAATAACTGAAGCCCTTGTAAGATCTAACGCTGTAGATTTGATTATTATCGACTCAGTTGCTGCCCTTGTTCCAAAGGCAGAAATTGATGGTGACATGGGAGCAGCACAAATAGGTCTTCAAGCAAGACTAATGTCTCAAGCTCTTAGAAAATTAACTGGAGCAATTAACAAGTCAAAATGTACTGTTGTATTTATTAACCAACTTAGAGAAAAAGTTGGTATTATGTTTGGTAACCCAGAAACAACTACAGGTGGTAGGGCACTTAAGTTCTATTCATCTGTAAGACTTGATATTAGAAAATCTGAAAATATAAAAAAGGGTGATGAAATAATTGGTAACAGAGTTAGGGTTAAAGTTGTTAAAAATAAGATAGCTCCACCTTTTAGACAAGCTGAGTTTGATATTATGTACGGTAAGGGAATATCCAGCGTAGGCAATATACTTGATGTTGCCGCTGAAGCTGACATAATTAAAAAAGCTGGTGCTTGGTATTCTTATGGTGAAGAAAGGCTTGGTCAAGGTAGAGAAAATGCTAAGGACTTCTTAGAAGAAAACCCTGAATTGCTAAGGGAAATAGACCACAAAGTAAGACTTCACTACAATCTAATTTCAGATGATGAAAATATAGAAAAAGATGAGGAAGAAAACACATCTAATAATGAAGAATAAGGCGTGATTTATTGAAATTACTTTATTTAACAGATACTCACATAAGAGGTACTAATCCGAAGAATAGATTAGATGATTATTGTGAAACTTTAAAAGAAAAATTAAAAGAAATTTCAAATATTATTAAGGAAGAGAAAGTTGATTATGTTTTGCATGGAGGAGACTTATTTGACAGACCCGATGTGTCTGTCAGTATAGTCTCCGAATTTGCACAAATTTTTCAATCTTTTGGTGTGCCTATATATATAATTAGTGGAAATCATGATATATTTGGTCACAATCCAGATACCTTAGATAGAACTATGCTTGGTCTTTTATGCAATCTTGGAATTATGCATCTTGTGAACTATAAAAAAATTATTTTAGAAAAAGATAATTTAAGAGTTCAGTTAACAGGATCTCCTTATATTTATTCCATGGATGAACTTTCCAATAGAGATAACTATAAGGTTACTGAAGTTGATGAATCCTGTAAATATGCAATACATATGACTCATGGATTTTTAATCGACAAGCCCTTTATGAAAGAAGTCAGCCATACTTTAATAGAAGATATTAAAGATACAAAAGCAGATATCACTCTAGGGGGACATTATCATTTTGGATTTAAAACTGTAGAGATCGATAATAAGTTTTTCGTAAATCCTGGTGCCTTGATAAGAATTTCAAATTCGAAAATTGAGATGAAAAGAAGGCCTAAAGTTGATATCATCAACTTAGGAGAAGAAATTAAGATAGAAGAGAGATATCTTAAGTCTGCTAAGCCTGGTGAAGAAGTTCTTGATAGGTCCGAAATGGAAAGACATCAATTTAAGGGAATTAAGATGGCAGAATTTAAAGAGAGTATAGAAGCTTCTGCAAACTATAAGAGCCTCGATATTTTTGATTTGCTCCTAAGAATTTCTAAAAGTGAAAATATTAGTGAGGAAGTTAAAAGTGAAGCTCTAAAGAGAGTGGAAGAAGCTCAAATTAATGAGGTTAACTACTCATGATATATATAAAAAATGTTGAACTTATAAATTTCCAATCTCACAATCATACAGAAATAGAATTTGACCGAGGTCTTAATGTTATCCTCGGTAATTCTGATGCTGGTAAAACTGCAATTCTAAGGGCTATAAAGTGGGCTCTTTTCAATGAACCAAAAGGTGATTATTTTATTAGACAAGGGGAGAAGGATGTATCAGTTAAAGTTACCTTCTCCAATGGGGTTGTGGTTGAGAGATCAAGAACTCCATCTAAAAATTCCTATTATCTTATGGATGCTGAAGGTCAAGAAATGCGTTTCGAAGGTTTTGGGTTAGATGTCCCAAAAGAAATAACTGATGCTATCCATATGCATAAAGTTTCATTAGATAATTCTAATAACAAAGTTATTCTAAATATTGCAGAACAACTAGATGGGCCTTTTTTACTTAATGATCAGGCCTCTATGAGGGCCTCTGCTATTGGCAGACTTATTGGAGTTAATTATGTAGACGATGCTCTTAGGACCGTTGTAAGAGATAATAAAAGAATTAATCAAGAAATTGATAATCTTAGAGCAAGTAGAGATGATTTTAAAGAACAATTAAAAGAATTTGACTATATCAAAGACTATAAAGATAAATTTCAAAAACTTTCTCATATTAGAGATAAAATAAGTGATTTAAACCAAAGATTAAATTTAGTATCTAATCTAAAAGATACTTATGAGCAATATAATTTGGAAATAGATAACATTGGCATTTTATTGGAAAATTTTAAGAATTTAAGTGCGATAGATTCTGTTATTCCTAAAATTGAAACTAATCTAATTAAAAGAAGCACTTACCAATCTTTTTTTGATAGACTAAATCGAACTGAATCTGAAGTTACTATCATTTCTAATAGTTTAGAAAAATTAAATAATATTGAATCTTTGAATGAAAAAACTAAAAACATCGAAATCAAAAAAAATAAGTTAGATTCTTTTTCCGAACTCTTCCATAAATATAAAAATACCTCCAATCAAATTCTCGATACAAAAAAAGATTTAGATTCTTTAAAAAATAGTGATAAGATTGCAGAAATTAATAAGACTTTAGATGAAAAGATAAATCTATATAATAAAATTTTTTCAGGAAGAGAAAGTCTTCTAGTGATTAATGACAAATTAAATTATGGTAATGATTATATAAAGAACTTTTCTAATAATGATAATATAGAAAATATTTCCAAAAAGTTGGAGAAATGTATAAAAAATTTATTTATTTTATCAGATATTCAAAGAAAATTAGATGAACTACAAAAAGAATATAGAATAGAAACTGATAAACTTACTGAAGTTAATAATAATTTAAAGAATTATACAGAAACATACGAGAAAACCATTTTAGAAATTGGTGTTTGTCCCTTCTGTTATAGCGAAATAAATAAGGAGAACATTGAGCATATAAAATACCATTTGAGGAATGATTAAATGAATTACGAAGAAAATTTAAAAAATTTAAAAGAACAATTAGATAGATTAAAAAATATGAAGTACAAATCTGAAGCAAGGCTTGAGCAACTTAATGCCCAAAAGAAGGATATCTTAAATGAAATAGAAAAGCTAGGTATTAAACCAGAAGATCTTGAAAATGAAATATCAAATTTAAAAAGTGAAATTGATAGGCTTTTTGCTGAAGCCAATGACTTAATGCCAAGGTTGTGATTACTTGGACCTTAAAGAATTAGATCAAAACTTAAATAAATTAAATAGTAAGATTTTAAGCGATGAAGGTAAAATTGAAATTTTAAATGACCAGTTGGAAAAAGTAGAGAAAAAACTTGAAGATAAAGAAAAATATAGCGAAGTTCTCACTCAAGTCTCACTACTTTTTCAAAAGACTTCTGAATTCGCTAGGGAACAATCGAAGAGACAAATTGAAGATACTGTAACAAAATGTCTTCAGTTTATTTTTGAAACAGACATAGAGTTTCTAATAGAATTATCAGAAGCAAGATCAGTTCCTATTGCAGACTTTTTTGTTCAATCTAACTATGCTGAAGGCTACAGCATAAAGACAAAGCCTGAGATAGCAAGAGGTGGGGGAGTTGTTGATATAATTTCTCTTGCCCTTAGGATTGCTTTCTTGCAACAAAACCAACCAATATTATCTGGTCCTTTGATATTGGATGAACCTGGAAAGCATGTAAGTAATGATTATATTTTTAATCTTGGGGAGTTTTTAAAACAATCATCAAATATTTTCAACAGACAAATAATAATGGTAACCCACAATCCACATTTATCACAAATTTCTGATAGGGCTTTTCAGGTCAGAAATAAGAAGGGAATTAGTGAAGTAAGCCTATATGAAGAGTAATATTTTCTTGACTTTAGTGAACAAAATTGTTAGTATATTAATGAGCATATAGAGCGTTTATGTATTATATTAATATTAACTTTAAGTCAGGAGGATGTATAATGATTTACGACTCAAAATTAAAGAATAAAGATATCGATGGTTTATTCGAAGCTATTCTTTTACTTGAAAATTTAGAAGAATGTTATAGATTTTTTGAAGATATTTGTACAGTTAAGGAATTGCAAGCAATTGCACAAAGACTACAAGTAGTTAAGCTACTAGTTAAAAACAAAACTTATCATGAAATCGAAAGTGAAACTGGAGCTTCAACAGCTACAATCTCTAGAATAAATAGATCTTTAAACTACGGTTCCGATGGATATAAATTAGTTTTACAAAGATTGAACTTTATAGATGAAGACGAAGAAAAAGAATAAGGAATTCCTTATTCTTTTTTATATGCTTATATTTATAGTTTTATAATTTGTATAGGATACTAAACCAGGCTTTTTTGCTGGATGTCTTTTTACATTCATCTTAAAGGTATAATCAACAGGAATGTTTTGCGATTTTGACAAAGAGCTATACTTTGCTGCTAGTTTAGCCGCAGTCATCATTGCACTATTTGAAAAATCCCTATTATCATTTTTTAATATTACATGAGATCCTGGTGCGTCCTTTACGTGAAACCATAGGTCATTTTTTTTGGCTTTTTTTAAGGTTAGATAGTCATTTTGCCTATTGTTTCTACCGATATAAATATCAAATCCATCTTCAGTTTTTATTTTAATATAATTTTCTTGTGAATCTTTCCTTTTCTTTTTATTACTTTTATTTTTCTTTTTTAAGTAACCCTCTTTTTCTAACTCTTCATACAAGTCATCAACATCATCAGGAGTCTCAGCAAAATCTATATTTAATAATATTGACTCTAAGTAATCAACTTCTGATTTTCCTATATTTATTTGTTCTTCCAAATATACAGCTGCGTTTTTTAGTTTAGAGTACTTTTTGTAATACTTAGAAGCATTTCCAGGACCATCTAATTTCGAATCAAGTGGAATTTCTATTTCTTCCATTTCATTATAAAAATTCTCAACTATAACATTGTTAGAACCTTTTATTATTCTGTGAAAATTTGAAGAAATAAGGTCTGCATAAATTTTATATTTCTCTCTATTTAGCGCGAGATTGAGTTCATTTGATTGGTTTGATATCTTCCTATTAATTTTATCAATATGCTTCTTAACAGCCTTTCTAAGCTCTTTACTCTTAAATCCAAGAGAATCACGCAGAAATTTTGAATTATAAAACTCTTCAAGTAGGGAAGAGATGCTATCTGTTATTACCTTATCTTTATCACTCAAGGATTTTAAATCTATAGAATAAAAATCCTTAAAAATTTCTTCTCTATAAATTTTTATTGGTAAAAATTTATTTTCTCTAACATTTTCAAAAATACCGACGAAAACCTTATTTAAATTATCAATCTCCTGATCATTAAGTGAAAGAATATTCTTTTTAAAATCAATGTTAGTCCTGTATTCAATCTCTTCACACATTTGGGGACTAATTCCTGTAAAAGTCTTTAAAAAGAAAGATTTTAAATTTAAATTTTCCTCACAATCTTTTATTAGTTTAATAATAGTTTCAGTTTCACAAGGATCATAACCCTGAGAAATATCCACCTCATTATAAACAAATCCTGGGAGAATTTCTCTAACACTTGATAAATTAAAGTTTACTCTCTTAAGAGAATCAATAATTTTTTTACTTTCATTATCAATTAATATGACATTGGAGTGCTTGCCCATAAGTTCAATTATAAGAGACTTTTCACTATATATTCCAAGTTCATCTCGAGACTTTACATGTATTTCTACAATCCTATCCATCTTATATTGCTTTATACTTAAAATTTGATTATTCTCAAGGTGTTTTCTAAGAAGCATACAAAAAGCAGGGGGATTCTGTGGACTATCGAAAATCTCTTCACTAAAATACATCCTAGGACTTCCAGAAATAGATATAAAGAGTCTTTCTCTTTTACCATTAGCTCTTATATTTATTAAAAGATCATTGCTTTCATTTTGGTAAATCTTATCTATTCTGCCACCATTAACACGATTATTTATTTCATAAACTAAATTTTTTACTACTGTTCCATCTAATGACATTTTATCACCTGAAAATTATTATAACATATATTATAAAATCAATTTTACAAAATATCGAAACAATAGTTTAGAACGTGTGTGCACATTGCGAGTTAAAATTTAAAATTTAGAACTAACATTAATGATATATATGATATGAGATAAGAAGTTAAATGAAAATAGAAAGCATATATTATATAAAAAAGACTAATTTATAGAATATATTATCAATAAGAAACATGCTTAAATTTTATTGATATTTGTAAAAAATAGTTGAATTCCTGAGTTGAATCTGGAAAGATAAAATTGTTTTCAAAGCCAAATCTAGTATCTATTACTTTTTTAGCTTATATTTTCTCTTCATCAGTTAAAGGAGAAATTATATAGTCTTGATGACCTTTCTTAGCTTCTCAAATTATATGAGCATAAGCTTCCTCTGTGTCTGTTGTTACTTCTGTTTTTGCTTTCTGTCTTCCTTTAGGCAACTCTAATATATAATAAATTTCGATATTCTTACAATGACTTATTAGGTCTAAGGATTTAGGTATAGGAGTAGCCAACATTGATATACTATGAATATTCTTATACATCTTAGACAAGCTCTATCTTTATCTTACGCCAATCCTATCTATTGTCTGCCATTATAAACATTAATAGAAAGACTGCTTATAGTCTTCCCACAGCCAACATCGCCTTGAATTAATCCTTGAACTTTTTCTCCCTCTTGCATTTTAAACAAAATATTTGTTGCAATATTTTATTGATCACAGGTTAAATAAAAAAGTCATAATTTTAAATTTTTTAAGTAAAAGTTAATCCCATTCTTTAAAATTTTCTGATGGCAATATTTTCATCAAAACATTTAGATACTGATGATTTTATATTATAAACTTTGGTAAAATCATAATATTCTTTAGGAAGAAATTCTAATATATCTTCCATAGATAACTAACTTTATTCAAGGAAAGGGCACATATATTAAAAACTTTTAAAATTAATTATTTTAAAAGCTAAAAAAGAGTATACAAATTTGACAAATATTAAAAGAAGTGGTATCGTTTTCGTTAGAAGGGGGATGTTGTTATGGATTATGATATTTGGGATTCTTTTATGATTAGAACACCAACTATTCCTTTTTGTTATTTAGAAGAATAGAGAAATTCAAATACAGATATTTATGAATTTATTTCAGAAAATCAATTTTTAGATAATTTTTTTTAATGCTCTTTTAATATCTTCTAAATCACTTTATTATTCATATATAAATAAGCCTCAAAAAGGGAAAAAATAAAGAAATCTATGTCAAGGGTTATTAAAGTATTTTATAAGAGCAAGTTCTAGACCAACCCCCTATTGGAGTTTTGCAAACGTAGCGATTGGAGAATCTGATAAAAATACAAAAATTGAAAAAGAATATGAAATAATAGATATTAAAGTAGATACAGATTGGGCTAATGGTTTAATAAAAAAATTAGAGGATGACTCAACAATATTTAAAAAATTATATTTAAAATTTAATGATATTTGCTATGTTATCGGAGATAGACTGAAAAATCCTTATTTTTCAAATAGAGGAAATTTAAAAAATAGTTCTGAGGAGATTAAAGAAAATAGTATTAGATTTACAAATCTTGTAAAGTTAGTAAAAAATAACTCCAAAAAGTTTATTAAATATAGTGACTTATATTATATTATAAAAAATGAATATGAAGATGTAGATGATTTACTTATTCACAATACAATTCAAAAATTAATGGAAAATGAATATTTATTTACTAATTTAAGACTGCCAGCTTATTGCAGTGATATATTAACTTATTTAATAAAGATCTTAGAAAAAATTATAGAGGCTAGGGATATTACTGATAGTTTAAAAAAGTTGAACTTTTTATTTAGTGAGTATAAGAAAAGTAGATAAGTAAGTACCCTAGAAAAGATTTATAATATTATGAAATCTTTAAATGAATCTAGTAACTATATAGAACTTAATACTGGATGTAAATATTCAAGTAAAATACTAGATAGTAAATTAAAAAATAAGATAGAAAATTTTGTTAATGAGTTTACAAAAATTAGTCCGGAGATTAACAATTATGGATTTTTGAGTAATTTTAAAAATAAGTTTATGGAGAAGTATGGAAATAATGTAGAAGTCGATTTAATTGAAATAATTGATGAAAATAAATTTAATGGACTTGCCTATTTAAATGATTCTTTTAATGCAAATGATAGGGAAAAAGAAATTATAAAAATAATTAAAAATAAAATTGAAATAGCTATATTTAATGACAAAGAAGTATATCTTGTAAAAGGTGATTTTAAAAATATCGATAATAGCAAGCTAAATCTTACAAAAGGATTTGGCTTAAATTTATACATAACTAAATCAAAAGGAGCCTACGATTTAATAGTTGGTCCCAATGGAGGAGCTCCAAAAGAAGGCTCAATGTTTCAGCGATTTAGCGATTCTTTTGTAAAAGGAGACTTTGTTCTAGATTTAAATATAGTAAAAAACGAAACAAATAAATCAGGCATTCCTAGTATAGCAATTACATGTATACCTTGTGTATTATCTCAGTGGAAATGTCCTTCTCTAAAAAATCCAAATTGTTCAGAAGGCCGTCCTCAACCTCCAGATTCAACCTTATGCCCAACTATATCTCCAACTGATATGGGTATGTGTGATAATTTAAAAGCAAATAACAATGAAACTGGAAATATCGAACCATTAATATGTTAAACGATATAATAACAAAGTATGTAAAATAAAGTATAAACAAGTGATTTCTTAATTATTTATTGATGTTAGCATTTATTATAGAAAAGAGGGATTTGTAATGATAATTAAAACTATTTTTGTAAGTGGAATTGCAAGCTTTATTTTTTATTTTTTTAATTTAATATATCAATTAATTTTTTTTAAAAGTATTTACAAGTTTTAACATTGAAGATACTAACCATTTATTGATTTTGAGTTCTATAAAATCCTTGCTTTTTATATTGTTGATTATATTGTTTTTTAAAATTAAAAATATCAGTTTTTTAAAATCTAAATATAATGATGGTTTACTTAGCAATATTAATAATATGTTTAAATACGGAAGCATAATCTTTTTTATTTTTTTTATAATTTTCCTTGTAATTATAAAATGCAATATGAATTTTTTTGATAGTATGATTTACTCAAATGATGCTATAAATATTAATAATTTTGATAACTATACCATGAAAATTTTAATTATTGTTCTTTTAAATGTTATTCTTGAAGAATTTTATTTTAGATTTACTTTAGTGAAAGTATTAGAAGAAAAATACAGTGAGAAAGTTATCGCATTAATTAGTGCATTTTCTTTTGGATTTATTCATTCTGTAGATATTCTTTCAATAATAAGTGCTACAATAATTGGATATTTTTTAGCTGTAACCTTTTTAAAAACAAAAAGATTAGTCTATTCGATTTTTATTCATTTTATAGTTAATATAAACTCGATTTTAATAAACCCCATAATAAAATTATTAGATCCTCAGGAAAAATTGGGCGAAAATTGGCTGTTTTTATCTTTTTTAATTATGTTTACAATTTTTTTTATAATGTACATATTGACAAAAATATTAGGTAAAATGTGGAATAACAAAAGATTGCTATTTATAAATTCAAACAAATGTTAGGGATTAAAAATGAAGAAAAAAAGTACGATAAAAATATATTTAAACATTTAATTTGGATTATTCATAATATTAGAAAAATTGATAGTAAATATATTTTCATATCTATACTAGCTACTATAATAAATGGTATTATTTCTTCTGTTTCTCTTATTGTAATTCAAAAAATTATAAATGGAGTTCAAACGGAAAGAAATTTAAACAATATAATTTTTTATATTATACTTTATATTTCTATAGACTTATTTAACTCGATATATTCAAGCATTCTAGGATATTAGAATACTAAATATACAATGAAATTTATTCTGAAAAAATATATTTAAAGGCATCTAGACAATCTCTGTCTGATTATGAGAATTCAAAAACTTATGACATAATGAATAGGGCACAGAATCAAGGAGGAGATAATCTTTCATCTTATTATGAAAACTTTATGTCCATAATAACTCAGTTGATTACTCTTTCTTCCTATATTTTGATTTTAATAAATTTTAGAGTTTGGCTTGTTGCTGTTATTATGGTTATTCCTATATTCAAATACATTATAAATAATAAATTTAACTTAAAAAGATTTGAGATAATAAAAAAGAGAACAAACTATAGCAGAAAAAGCTGGTATTTAACATATTTATTGTCTTATGGAAATTTTTATAAATAACTTAAAACTTATAATCTTTTTTCTTATTTTATAAATAAATATAAAAGTCTTATTAAGAGATTTAATAAAGAAGATTTAGATATAAATAAATCTCAAATAAAATGGGCAAGCTTAATTAGCGTAGTTGAAACACTAATTAGATGGATTTATTTTTTATTTTACAATCTCATTAGGTCTTCTTGGACGTATTTTAATTGGAGATGTTATTATATATATTAGGGCAATCTCAAATTCCAATTCTAATATGACTTCGGTCCTTTTAGGACTATCAAATATGGTTAATCAAAGTTTATTTATAGGTCAATTATTTGAGTTTTTTGATTTGAAAGAATAGGAAGTTGCTAACAAGATAAAAATATATAAAATAAAGGAAATAGAAGTAAAAAATTTATATTACAAATATACTTCTTCAAGAAAATATGTACTTAAAAATATTAACTTACATATAAATAAGAATAAAAAAATCGCAATTTTAGGAATGAATGGAAGTGGAAAGACAACTTTAATAAAATTAATTATGGGATTTTATAGAAATTATGAAGGAAATATATTAATTAATGGCATTGAAGTTAGGGATATTGAAAAAGAATCTTTGTTAAGAGAAATTTCCACATTGTTTCAAGACTTTGTGAAATATGAGGCAAGTTTCAGAGAAAATATATCTTATAGTAATTTAGATATTATGAATGAAGATGAGAAAATAAAAAATATAGCAAATAAATTTAATTTTTTAGATTTGATCAATTCCTATGATAAGAAACTAGATACTCAATTAGGAATGTGGTTTGACGATGGAATTAATCTTTCTATGGGTCAGTGGCAAAAAGTGGCTCTTGCAAGGGCATTTGCAAAAAAAGTAGTTTATATATATTAGATGAGCCAAATGCTTCGATGGATTCTATTACAGAAAAAGAAATTTCTAATCTATACGAAAATATTTTAGAAGATAAAATTGGTATAATCATAGCTCATAGATTTTTAAATATTGTAAATACTGTAGATAAAATTGTAGTACTACAAAATGGAGAAATAGTTGAAAGTGGAAATCATGAAGAACTAATTAAAAAAGGAAAAATTTATAAACAATTAGCTAAATTATAAATTTTAGATTACCCATTTAAAAATAGTCACAAAATTATTATTTTGTGACTAAATTCTTCTTCTTTTATATTGATTTTTTTGTACTTATTTATGAAAATTTGCTTCCCTACTTATAATAAGATAAACAAAAATGCGATATTTTTACTGAACTAAAATACCATAAAGGCTGTTTTTCAAACTAAAAATCAAATAATGAGTTTTTATTTTCTTGTTTTGTAGAATTATCTCTTATATCTTTTAAATCTTTTTGTTCTTCCTTTTTTAAATCATTTAAATTATTTTCTTTTTTCTCTGAAACTTTCTTATCTTCTTCATAGTTATATCTCTTACCCTTAGTTTTAAAGTTTCCTGTAATATAAACTGTATCATTTTTCCAATCTACATTAAGCCCTAAAGTTTCAGAAATAAATCTAATAGGAACATAAGTCCTACCATCATAAAGTATTGCAGGAGAATCAAGATTTAATATTTTTTCACTTTCCCCGTTATTTACCTTAGCCTTTGTCGAATTAATATCTAACTCAACTAGTATATCTATTGCCCCAATAAGAATACCACTAGTATTAGTTTCTTTTCTTTGATAGAAGTTTATATTGGCACCAAGATTTTCTGTAATATATCTAACTGGTACCATTACCCTATTGTTAGTCTTGTCAAGATAAGCCTTTCCCATTTCTTCTGGAATATTTTGTATATTATTGTTGATATAAATGTTGATATTTTTATCAGCCGCTTCTTTTGGTAGTTTGCCTGCAGCAAAAACAGATGTGCTTAGCATAACAGACATTATTCCAATACCTACTAATTTTTTTATATTTCTCATAAGCTCTCCTTTATTCATTACTTTCATCTTTGTTATTTGTAAAATTATTGAGTTTTGAAAGTGGATTAGAGTCCACCATTTTTCTTAAAGCCTTTTTGTTAACATGCGTATATATTTCAGTAGTGTTAACTGACTCATGTCCTAGGATTTCTTGAAGTGCCCTTATGTCAGCATTCCCATATTCATACAAGAGAGTTGCAGCAGTATGCCTTAACTTATGGACTGAGTAAATATTCGTATCTAGACCTGAGTTTTTCATATGTTTTTCTATCATATGTTGTATAGACCTATTGCTCATCCTTTTTTGTCTCATTGATAAAAACAAGGCATCATCCTTTATTTGCGGTCTAAGCTTTAGATACTCTTCAATAGCATAAAGTGATGCTTCATTTAAATAGATGATTCTTTCCTTATTACCCTTTCCAATAACTTTTAGTGTATTATCTTCCTGCAAATGGGATATGTCTATACCAGCAAGTTCAGAAAGCCTCATGCCACAATTTAAAAACAAGGTTACGATTGCATAATCTCTCTTTTTATAAAGGGGTTTAATCTTTGATTTCTCTATAGTTTTTAATAAATTTAGGCTCTGATCTAAAGTCAAATAAACTGGAAGAGTCTTTTCGACCTTTGGCATATCAATATCTATTACTGGATTTACCTTAATTATATCAATCTTTGCGTGAAGGTAGTTATAAAAACTTCTAATTGAGGAAATCTTTCTAAATTTAGATCTATTTGAGATTTTCCTTTCTCTTTCTAAAAATGCGTTATAGGCATAAATATCTTGTTTAGTAATACTTTCAAGAAGCTCAGGGCTTAAATCTTCAATTGTAATATCGTCAAAATTAATATTTGAACCTACAAGACCCTTCCTCCTTTTAATAAATCTTGCAAACATCCTTAGGTCATAATAATATTCTTTAACAGTGTTATCAGATGCACCCTTTGTTGATTTCATATAATCTAAAAAATCATCAATTAAATTCGAATTTATCAAGTCATCACCTCCTATAAAAATAAAAACCTGACATATGTCAGGTTCTTAATTATTTTGCGTATTCAACTGCTCTAGTTTCTCTTATGACATTAACTTTAATTTGTCCAGGGAAATCTAGTTCAGACTCAATTCTTTTAACAATTTCTCTGGCAGTAATAGTTATTTCTGCTTCGGAAATTTTTTCAGGTTTTACAATTATACGTATTTCACGTCCAGCTTGAACTGCATAAGACTTTTCAATTCCATCAAATTCGTTTGCAATTTCTTCAAGTTTTTCAAGCCTTTGAATATAAGATTCAACTGTTTCACGTCTAGCTCCTGGTCTAGCTGCAGAAATAGCATCTGCTGCTTGAACTAATACAGATTCCACACATATAGGCTCAACATCTCCATGGTGGGCTTGAATTGCATTAATAACAAGCTCGGATTCATGATATTTTCTTGCAATTTCAACACCAATGTCAACATGAGGAGCATCGAGATTTCTATCAACTGACTTTCCTATGTCGTGAAGAAGTCCGCCTCTCTTTGCTAGTTTAACATCAGCTCCAATTTCCCCAGCTAAGATACCTGCAATCTCTGCAACTTCTACTGAGTGTTTTAGGTTATTTTGGCCGTAACTAGTTCTGTATTTTAGTCTACCTAAATATTTAATAATTTCTGGATGTAGACCGTGAACTCCAGCATCGTAAGCTGCTTGTTCACCTGATTCCTTAATTATCGTTTCTACTTCGTTTTTAGCCTTTTCAACAGTTTCTTCGATTTTTGTAGGGTGAATTCTACCATCATTAACAAGCTTTTCTAAAGCTACTCTGGCTATCTCTCTTCTAATTGGGTCGAAGCAAGATAGAACAACTGCTTCTGGAGTATCATCAATAATTAAATCTACTCCTGTTATTGACTCTATAGCTCTAATATTTCTACCTTCACGCCCTATTATTCTTCCCTTCATTTCATCGTTTGGAAGATTTACAACAGCAACAGTAGATTCTGCAACTTGGTCGGCTGCACATCTTTGAATAGCCTGAGCAATGACATTTCTAGCATATTTACCAGATTCTTCTTTAATCCTGTTTTCATTTTCTTTAATAATAAGTGCTGATTCATTAGTTATTTCTTTTTTAAGTTCATTTAAAAGAATTTCTTTACCTTCTTCTTTAGTTAGGCCAGCAACTTTTTGAAGTTCATCTTCTCTTTGTTTTATAAGTTCATCGGCTTGTTCTTCTTTTTCTCTCAAACCTTCTAATTTTTTACTAAGTTTTTCATCTTTCTTTTCAACTTGAGAAGATTTTTTATCTAAAAGCTTTTCTTTAGATATAACCCTGTCCTCTAATTCTTTAATTTCAGCTCTTCTGATCTTAGCTTCATTTTCTTGCTCAGATCTTAACTTTTGAATCTCTTCTTTAGCTTCAACAAGCAAAACTTTCTTTTGTGTTTGCGCTTGATTTTCAGCATCGTATATTATCTTTTTAGATAATTCTTCAGCATTATTAAGTTTACCTTCAGAAATATATTTTCTAACAGCATAGCCAATAGCTAAGCCAATAATACCGATTACAATAGATATTAAAGTACTACTAAAACCCATTTTACACACCTCCTATTTAGTTTTCATGTTTCAAATTTTAAAATCATTATTAAGGCACAAGCCTTAAAATAATTGTATATCTTTTAAAAGCATAAGTCAAACAGAAAAGCGTGTATATAAGCTAATCCTATTTACTTTTGTATATAGGAATAGCTAATTTATATCCCGGTTTAATATCGTAAGATGAAATACTATTTGCCCTTTCGATATCCATTACAAACTTCATTTTGTTTTTATAATCATAATTTTCAGATATGGACCAAATCGTATCTCCACTTTTTACTGTGTAAACGTCATATTTAATTTCTTCTTTAATATTCAAATCTGATTCATTTTTTAAAATTAATCCAGAATTAAAAATAAAAATTAACAATAAAAAAATTAAAACTTTTTGTTTCTTTATAATAATAGTACGCTTCATCTCATCACCTCAAAATTATGTTCCAACTATAGTTTAAACCTTTGTATCAAACAATCGTATCAAATAAAAGTTCTAAACATATGTTACATCTTATGTTCTTTTTTGTCAATAAAAAAGAACAAGTTTTTTAAACTAGAGTTTGAAATGCTTGTTCAAATATGATATTATTAATTTAATAAAAATAGGAGGTAATCCCATGTACGAAGACTTAAACCAAAGAGAACTAGAAATTTTATTTTTTATTAAAAGATTTATCGAATCCAAGTCCTACCCACCTACTGTTCGTGAAATTTGTGCAGGCTGTAACATTAAATCAACCTCAACTGTTTATTACGCACTTGAAAAACTTGAAACTACAAACTATATAAGAAAGGATGCATCAAAAACTAGGGCTATTGAAATTGTTCCCCAAGATGATGACATCTTAATGCTCAAGAAGAAAACAGTTGATGTCCCTGTGCTTGGAAAGGTTACTGCTGGTGCCCCAATATTAGCCGTTCAAAACATTGAAGACACTATGCCTTTACCAGTTGACTTCGTTTCAGATAAAGAACTTTTTATTTTAAAAGTTTCTGGCGAAAGTATGATCAATGTAGGAATTTTTGATGGTGACTATGTAATTATTGAAAAAACACATTGTGCAAATAATGGAGAAAAAGTTTTAGCTTTAATTGAGGACGAAGCAACAATTAAAACATATTACAAAGAAGAAAATAGATTTAGGCTACAACCTGAAAATGATACAATGGAACCCCTCTACTTTGACAAAATTGATATACTTGGTAAAATCATTGGACTTTATAGACGATTTAACTAATTCAAAAGAACCCTACTGCTATACAACAGTAGGGTTCTTTAAGTTTAAAAATTAGCATTTTATAATATGCCTTTGCTTATATTTTCTTATTAACAATTAAATTAAATTAAGATTAGACTTTCTTTATATAATGCATTTAATAAATTAATTAGAGCAAATTTTATATGATAGTAAGAGAGACCTCCTTGAAAATATACATAATAAGGTTCTCTCATAGGTCCATCTGCTGATAATTCAATAGATGAGCCTTCTATAAAGTCTCCTGCAGCCATTATTACTTTGTCGTCATATCCTGGCATATCCCAAGGGACTGGTGTGAATTCTGAGTCAACTGGAGATGAAAATTGAATGTACTTACAAAATATTTCAAGAATTTCAGGTTTTTTAAGTTCTATTGCTGTAACAATATCGCTTCTTGGATCAGTGCTTGTTGGTATTGTTCTAAATCCTAATTCTTCAAAAGATCTTGAAAATAATGTCGCACCTCTGATTGCATCTTCAACAATTTTGGGTGAAATAAAAAGTCCTTGTAATATTTGTCTAGTCATACCAAATGTTAGTCCACAGTCCTTGCCTATTCCTGGTGCAGTTAAAAAATTGGCTGCCCTTTCAACAAGCTCTTTTTTACCAGCAACATATCCACCTGTATAACATAGTCCTCCTCCTGGATTTTTTATTAAGGACCCCGCCATTATATCAATCCCGATTTCACTAGGCTCAATTAATTCTGTAAATTCTCCATAGCAATTGTCTACAAAAATTTTTATATCCTTATTTAATCTCTTGACTTCATCTACAGCTTCTTTAAGTTCAGAAACAGTAAATGCCCTCCTATTAGAGTAACCTGTGGATCTTTGCATTATAACAAGGCTAGTGTTGTCTTGTATATAATCTTTTATGCCACCTATATCTATCATATTGTCCACTAGGGGAATCTCAGAATACTCATACCCAGATTTTATTAAAGAATCAGGGCTGTCTCCCCTTAAACCTATTACCTTTTGTAAGGTATCATAGGGAGTTGATGTAATGGATAATAAATGGTCCCCTGGCTTTAAAATAGCTTTAATTGCAAGTGTAATAGCATGGGTACCTGATACAATGTTAGACCTAACAAGACTGTCCTCTACATTAAAAATTCTTGCATAGATGGATTCAACCTTATCTCTTCCTATATCTCCATAACCATATCCTGTTGTCCAATTGAAGTCTGTTGCCTTAAGTCCCTCTTCTTGCATAGCTTTTAAAATTTTAACTTGGTTGTATTGGGCTATGTCACTAAATTCTTTAAACCTCTCTTGAAGAGAGTCTTCTATTCTATTTACAAATTCAATTATTTTCGGGTCTATATTATATTTTTCTTTAAATAAATTATCGTATATTGTCATCTTTTCTCCTAAAACCTCAGTCTAATTTACTATCGATGTAAGTCTCAATTTTTTTTAATAAATTATCTGACTCCCTATCAAACCATTGTATGCGATTATCTCTTCTAAACCAGGTTAATTGTCTCTTAGCATAGTGCCTTGAATTCTTTTTTATAAGTTCAATCATTTCATTATATTCAATCTCACCATCAAGATATGATATAACTTCCTTATATCCAATTGCCTTAAGGGATTGTGAGCCTTTATCTAAACCAGCATCTAATAGGTCCTTTACTTCTTCAACAAGACCAAGCTCTATCATCTTGTCAACCCTCTTATTTATTCTTTCATAAAGCCTTTCTCTATCCATATTTAAGCCAATAAAGATTAAATTGTAGTCTCCATTCTCTTGTCGAAAATTATTTCCTTTTTCATTTCCGTCTTTTAAAATTTCTAAGGCTCTAATAATTCTTTGACCATTGTTTGGATGAATTTTTTCTGCCATATCCTTATTGAGTTCATAAAGTTTAGTGTAAAGAAATTCACTGCCTCTTTCTTGTAAGATTTTATTTAACTCTTCTCTATAAGCGTAGTCTGCTTCTGTTTCAGTGAAATCAAGATTATAGACAAGAGAATTTATATATAAGCCTGTACCACCAACTACAAGTGGCAGTCCTTCCCTATTATTTATTTCACTAATAATTTCTTCAGCCATGTATTTAAAATCTGCAACGGAAAAATTTTTATCAGGATCAATTATATCCACCATATGGTGGGGGATTTCTGTATTTTTAAGATCAACCTTAGCTGTACCAATATCTAATTTCTTATAAATTTGCATGGAGTCACTGGAAATTATTTCTCCCTTATATTTTTTAGCAAGTTCTAATGAAATTTCAGTTTTACCTATTCCAGTTGGTCCAGTAAGTATTAATAAATTTTCCATTTATTCCCTCAAAAATAATTTTGAAATTGTGTGTTTTGAAACTTCCACTATCGTTGGTCTTCCATGAGGACAAGTGTAGGGATTTTCACAATTTTTCAAGTCTCTTATTAAAGCTTCTATTTCAATATCAGACAAGTCATCTCCCGCCTTAACTGAAGCCTTACAAGCTTTTCTCATAATTTTATAAAGATCTGCTTCATAATTCGATGAAATCTCTTTATCAAGAGAGTCTATTATATCTCTAATAAAATTTACATAAGTTGGAAGTCCAAAAATCATTGGAACTTCTCTTAGGACAACAGACCCATTTCCAAAATCTTCAATCTTAAATCCCAGCTTAGTAAATAAATCAAGATATGTTAGAATTTTGTCGTACTCAATTTGATTTAATTCAATAATCTCCGGTTTAATTAAAATTTGTGAAGATATTTCACTGTTGAGATACATATTTAGAAATTTTTCATAGTTTACTCTCTCATGAGCTGCGTGTTGATCAACGACAAAAACTTTGCCATCTCTTTGATTTTCCAACAAAATATAAGTCTTAAATAGAACTCCACTTATTCTTGTGTTTAAAAGGCCTTCATCAATTCGACTAGCTTCACTATTAGATAAAAAGTTTTTTTCTAGATGTTGCTCTTGTTCATTAGAGGATTTTAAATCACTTTTCTCTTCTTCTTTATATAACAAAGCTTCTTCATTAAAGGCTTTTTCTTCTCGAATTTCGAATTCTTCATTTTCCCTCTCTAAATCCCATAGACTTTTGAGCCCATTATTATCTCCTGTCTTTGTTGTTTCAATAGAATCTAGAGATTCTTCAAGATCATCTTCATCAAAAATATCGAAAACATTTATATTTTCTTTCTTATCTTCAAATTCTATTTCCCTTATAGACCTGTTAGGAAAAATAACTTCCTCAACTACTTCAGATAGAAGTGCTGTTAAGATATTTTCATTTGAAATTTTAATTTCGTTTTTCTTTGGATGAATATTTACGTCAATTAATTTAGGATCTATATCAATGTATAAGATAAACACAGGGTACCTGTTTAATGGAATCAAGGAATTATAATTTTTTTCTACCGCTCTTGAAATATTTATATCTCTTATAAACCTTCCGTTTACAAAAATATATTGACTGTCTCTATTAGATCTAAATAACTTATTATCAGAGAAAAATCCTCTAATTGTATAATTTTCAGATTCAAATCTTCCTTCATTTAGAGAAGAAGCTATTTCTGAGCCTAGGATGGAAAATATTCTATTAATAGGATCTTTGTCATTTCCTGTATTGAGAATAGTCTTTCCGTCCCTTATTAAGGTAAATTTAATATTATTATTTGATAGGGCAATTTTTTGCACAATATCAATTATATTACTTATCTCTGTAGAATCTTTTCTAAGAAACTTCTTCCTAACAGGAGTATTGTAAAAAACATCATTAATAATAAAAGTTGTACCCTTTGGCATTCCAACTTTATTTTTTTTGATAATTTTTCCATTTTCTATGACAAGGGAATTCCCTGCTAAGTCATTTTCCCTTTTTGTCATTAGTTTTATTTTAGAAATATTCGAAATACTTGCAAGAGCTTCTCCACGAAATCCAAGAGTTCTAATTTTTTCAAGGTCTTCAATTACTTGAAGTTTGGATGTAGAGTGGCGTAGAAAGGCTAATTCAAGGTCTTCTTCAGAAAATCCTAAACCATTGTCAGAAACTTTTATATAATTAGTACTTTCGCCTCTTAGCTCAACTAAAATGTCATCTGCTCCAGCATCAATTGAATTCTCAACTAATTCTTTTACAATAGACGCAGAGTTTTCAATTATTTCTCCTGCTGCAATTTTTGATATTGTTTGTTCATCTAAAAGTCTTATCATTTTAACTCCTTAGATTTTTTAACTATTTCATCTAATAAATTAAAGGCCTCCATTGGACTTACTTCAAGTATGTTTATATCTCTTAATTTATTGATAAAGTTTTCGACTTCTGGGCTGGATTTCTCTTCTCTTATAATTTCCTTATTAAGATCAATATTAAGTCCTTCGTTTTCTTTCTCAATAAGAGCTAGAACATCTTTTGCCCTATTAATTATCCTATCATCAATGCCTGCAAGTTTTGCTACATCAATTCCATAAGAATTATTTGTAAATCCCTTGATAATTTTCCTTAAAAATATAATGTCATCTTCTTGTCTATCTACAGCTATAGTTAGGTTTTCAACGGAATGATATTTATCTTCAAGATGGACTAATTCATGGTAATGTGTTGCAAAAAGTGTTTTTGCCTTAATATTTTCTGCGATGTACTCTATTATTGCATTTGCTATTGCAAGGCCGTCAAAGGTACTTGTTCCTCTTCCCACTTCATCTAGTATTAAAAGAGAGTTAGAAGATGCATTTTGTATTATATCGGCAACCTCTTGCATCTCAACCATAAAAGTTGATTGACCCATCGCCAAATTATCACTAGCTCCTATTCTTGTAAAAATCCTGTCTACTAAGGAAATATTACAAGAATCACAAGGCACAAAGCAACCAATATGTGCCATAATTGTAATAAGTGCAACCTGCCTCATATAAGTTGACTTACCCGCCATATTGGGACCAGTTATGATATGTATCATATTGTCCTTAGTATCTATAAAGGTATCATTTGGCACAAAGAAATCATCCTTCATATAAGACTCAACTATTGGATGTCTTCCTGCTTTTATTTCTATATATCCTTCCTTGTTAAATTTAGGTCTCACATAGTTATTTAAGCTTGAAACTTTAGCAAGAGATAAAAGAGAATCAAGTTTTGAAAGTTTATCTGCAAGAATTTGTATTCTATAAATTTCTTTGCCAATAAAATCTTTTAAATTATTATAGATTTCAGCCTGCATAGACAAGGCTCTTTCTTTTGACCCAAGCAACTTTCCTTCCATATCTTTTAATTCCATGGAAAAGAACCTTTCAGAACCCACTAAGGTTTGCTTTCTGATATAATCATCTGGCACTTGGTCCAAGAAGGACTTTGTGACTTCAATAAAATAACCTAATATTTTGTTGTGTTTAACCTTTAATTTCTTTATTCCAGTCCTATTTCTTTCCTTTTCTTCGAAGTCAAGTAACCAGTTTTTTCCTTCTGTTGAAATTTTAAAGAGCTCATCTAATTCAGAAGAATATCCATCTCTAATAATCCTATTTTCTTCGATTACTACTGGTGGGTTTTCTATTAAAACTTTATCAATTTCATCGTAAACATCAGATAAGTTAATAAATTCTTCTGAAAGTGAATTTAAATACTTATTGCCTTGTTCTTCTAAAATTCTTTTTATTATATTTGAATTTTCTATTGTAGACTTAAGAGAGTATAACTCACGGGGATTTATGCTTCCATTTGATATCTTTACTACAAGTCTTTCAATATCATAGACTTCTCTTAAAATTTTTTCTATCTTGTCCTGCAATAATAAATTTCTTGTAAAAGATTCAATAATATTTTGTCTTTCCTCTATTTTATTTAAATCAACTAAGGGACTTTCCACCCATTTTTTTAATTTCCTTGACCCCATAGATGTACTACACTTATCTAAGACATCTAATAGAGAGCCTTTTTTTGTAAAAGTGTTTAATCCTTTAACTAACTCAAGTGTTCTTTTTGAGCTTTCATCCAAAAGTAAAAAATCATAATTATTGTAATAAGAAATATTATTTATATGCTTTAAATTGATTTTTTGAGTTACAACTAAATATTGCAAAATCTTTTTTAGTGATGTGAAATCAGCTATCTTATTATCAGATAGGAAGTCTTTTAAGTTGTTTTTAAAATTATCACTAAAATAGTTCCCAAAATTCTTGAATATATTACTTTCTTTAAGATTCTCAGCAATATATGGGTTTAAAAATACATTGCTCTTTTTAGTTTCCTTTTTAAAAGTAGCTAAGGCATCTTCATTAATTAGAATCTCATTTGGGCTAATCCTATCTATTTGGTTTTGAAGAAATCTAAATAGTTCTGTCTTAGATAAGAAAGTCCTATTAGTAAAGTAAATTTCACCTGTGGAATAGTCTGAATAAGTTAAGTTTAAAGAGTAACCTTGAATATAAATAGATAGGAGATAATTATTTAAATCACTCTTTAAATATTCTGTGTCAGTAAATGTTCCAGGAGTAATAATCTGTGTAACTTCTCTTTTTACTATACCCTTTGCAAGCTTTGGATCTTCAATCTGATCACAAATTGCAACCTTATAACCCTTATCTATTAACTTTGAAATATAAGAAGATGCTACGTGGTATGGGACACCACACATAGGAGCTTTATCTTCTAATCCAGCATCTCTTCTAGTAAGAGTTATTTCGAGTTCTCTTGACGCTAATAAGGCATCATCAAAGAACATTTCATAAAAATCTCCAAGTCTAAAAAATAAAATGGAGTCTGGATTCTCATCCTTAACAGCAAGATATTGCTGCATCATTGGAGTTAATTTTTCACGATTCAATCTTTTCACCTACTAGAGAAAAACTATTTGCGTCTTTTATCCTAACTTTTACAATATTTCCTACATCATTTTTATCGCCTTTGAAGTTAACTAATTTAAATTCATCAGTTCTTCCACTTACCTTACTTTCATTTTTCTTAGAAATATCTTCAACAAGTACATTAACTTCTTTACCAATGAATGCCTTATTTTTTCTTTCTTGAATTGGATAAAGAACATCAAGCAATCTTTCAAACCTATCATGTTTTACCTTGTCTGGAACTTGGTCAGTCCTATTAGCAGCCGGAGTATTTTCTCTAACAGAATAAATAAAGGTAAAAGCAGTATCGTACTCAACTCTTTTTACTAAATCTAAAGTATCCAAGAAGTCCTCTTCGCTTTCTCCAGGAAAACCAACCATAATATCAGTTGAAAGAGCAATGTTTGGATTTACATTCTTTACCTTATCAATTTTTCTAAGATAATCTTCCTTAGTGTACTTTCTATTCATCATTTTAAGAACACTTGATGAACCTGCTTGAACAGGTAGATGTAAAAAATTACAAAGCTTATCTAGATTTTTAAAAGAATAAATAAGCTCATCTGAAATATCCTTAGGGTGTGAGGTCATAAACCTAAGTCTCTCAATGCCTTTTATGTCATTAATTTCTTCTAAGAGATTAGCAAAGGAGAATTTCTCATCAAGTGTTTTCCCATAGGAATTTACATTCTGTCCTAGTAGCGTTACTTCTTTTGTTCCATTCCTTGCTAAATCTTCTATTTCTCTTATGATTTCACCTGGTCTCCTGCTCGTTTCTCGCCCTCTTGTGTAAGGAACTATACAATAGGAGCAGAAATTGTTACAACCATACATAATATTAACGTAGGACTTAAAATTATAAAGTCTATTGGCTCCAAGCTTATCGTCAATACTAAGGGCATTTTCTTCGATATCCATAGCAAGCTTCGTCCCATTGTATGAAGCAGTTAAGAGTTCTGGCAATTTCCAAATATTATTCGTTCCAAAAATTATATCTACATTTGGAAATTTTTCTATAACATAATTCCTAGATTCATCCCTTTGCATCATACATCCACAAACTGCAATTTTAATATTTTTCTTTTTTGACTTTAAATTTTTTAAGTTTCCCAGTTGACCATAAACTTTATCTTCTGCTGAATGTCTTACTGAGCAAGTGTTTAAAATAACAAAATCCGCATCATCAATTTCATTGACAAAGCTATAGCCCATTTTCTCAAGAAGCCAAGTTATTTTCTCTGAATCGTGCTCATTCATTTGACATCCATGAGTTATAACAAGTGCCTTCTTATCATCATAACCCTCTTTTATATTTCTTATATATTCATTTACGTTGTTATTTATATCATTAATTAATTCTTTATTATCCATACTACATCCTCATTTCATATCTTTATATTATACCTGAAAAATAACCGCTATATCAAGAAAAGAGTATGCATAAGCATACTCTTAAGATAATATATTATTTAGATATCTAGCAACGTAAACGCCACAAGCAGATGCTTGTGAAAGAGAATGAGTTGCACCGCCACCATCGCCCACAACAAATAATCCATCAACTGAAGTTTCAAAGTTGTTGTCCGTTTCAACCCTAGAATTATAAAATTTAACTTCTACTCCATATAAAAGTGTGTCATCGTTGGCTGTACCAGGAGCAATTTTATCAAGAGCATAAATCATTTCAATTATGGAATCCAGTTGCCTCTTAGGTATTACAAGAGATAGGTCTCCAGGTGTAGCCTTAAGGGTTGGCTCTGTGAAACACTTTTGCATCCTTCTCTCATCTGATCTTCTTCCCTTGACCAAATCACCAAATCTTTGAAGAAGAACACCTCCACCAAGCATATTAGATAACTTAGCAATTGATTCGCCATACTCATTAGAATCCTTAAAAGGTTCCGTAAATTTATTGCTAACAAGAAGGGCAAAGTTAGTATTCTCTGATTGGAGTTTTGGATCTGCATAGGAGTGACCATTAACTGTGATTATACCATTAGTATTTTCAGCTACTACTTGCCCATAGGGGTTCATACAAAAGGTTCTTACTAAGTCATTATACATTTTTGTTTGGTAAACTATTTTAGATTCATATACAGCGTCTGTTATATGCTTAAAGACCTCTGCTGGCAATTCCACCCTAACACCAATATCAACTTGGTTAGAAAATAACTTAATATTAAATTTTTTACAAATTTCAGAAATCCACTTAGATCCACTTCTACCAGAAGCAAGAACTAATTTATCACATGAATAGCTTTCACCCTTGTCACTAGTTAAAATAAATTTATCTTTCTTATCAACATCAACAATAGTTGTGTTGAAAATTATTTCGACCTTATCCTTAGTCCATTCATATATTTTTTCTAGAATTTTAAGATTTCTATCTGTTCCAAAGTGTCTTACCTTGGCATCAAGAAGGTGTAAGTCATGTTTTAGTGCAAGAGTTTTTAAATTAGATGATTTTGTCTCGTATAATTTAGAGTCTCCTCCATCAAAATCACAAAGAACCTTATCAACATATTCCATTAGTTCTATGGAATCTTCCTTACCAAGGAAGTCATGCATTTGTCCACCAAAATTTGTAGTGATATTATATTTTCCATCTGATAGAGTTCCGGCTCCGCCATAACCATTCATAATGTTGCAAGGATTGCAGGAGATACAAGTCTCAACTTTTCCAGTTTTTATAGGGCACTGCCTTCTGTAAATTGAATTTCCCTTATCTATAACTAGAACCCTTAGGTCTGAGTTAATTTTTTTGAATTCATAAGAAGCAAATACACCAGAAGCACCTGCTCCTACAATTATTACATCATAGTCTTTCATTTTATATCTCCTAACTAAAATTATTTATAAAATCTTCAAATCTTACTGGGAACTTATCTATTATTTCTAATTCTTCTCCACTTATTGGGTGTGTGAATTTAAGTTTATAAGCATGTAAAAGCTGTTTATTAATTTTAAATTTATTTTTTATTCCATAAATCTCATCGCCAACTACTGGGTGATTTACATAGGCCAAGTGAACTCTAATTTGATGTGTTCTTCCTGTGTGAAGGTGAACATCTAATAGAGTATATTTATCAAAGTTTTTCAAGACTTTGAAACTAGTAAAAGCTTCTTTAGAATTTTCATCAATAACCTTCATCTTAGTCCTATTATTAGGGTCTCTTCCAATAGGAGCATTAAGTCCAAAATCTTCGTAAATATTTCCATGACAAATGGCCAGGTAGTGTTTTTCTATCTGTCTATTTTTAAACATATCAACTAATTTGTAATAGGCTTCATCTTTTTTTGCAACAAGCATTAGACCAGATGTATCTTTATCAAGTCTATGGACTATTCCTGGTCTATCAGAATCTTTAGGATTAGAAAGCTCTTTAAATTTATATAAAAGCCCATTAACAAGAGTCCCATTGTTATTACCAGCACCAGGATGGACAATAAGACCTTGTGGTTTTGATATCACAGCTAGATAGTCATCCTCATATAAAACATCAAAATCAATTTTTTCTGGCGACAAACTAAAATCGTCCTCATACTCTACTGATATTTCGTCATCTAATTTTAAGTTATAACCAGCTTTTTCCTTTTTATTATTAACTAAAATATTTCCTTCAACAATATTTTTTTTTATCTGTGACCTGTTTATTTCAAGATTTTTCTCTAAAAACTTATCTAGTCTTAGTCCTACTGATTCCTTATCTACATTAAAAGTGTTTTTATACATAAATCACCTTTTATTATCGTGAAGCAGTATTCCTATAGAAATCAAAATTGTTCCCACAACTATGAATACATCAGCAAAATTGAAAATGGCAAAATCATATCCAAAGAATTTCATACTAATAAAATCTATAACATAGTGAAGTCTTATCCTATCAATAAAATTTCCTATAGTACCACCTATTAATAGACTAAAACTAAGTAGATAGATAAAGGGAATTTTATTATAATTCTTAATTAAAAATACAATTAATATAATTAGAACTGCCAATGTTATAACTGCAAATAGATACCTAAAACCTTGAAGAATTCCAAAGGCTGCCCCTCTATTCTCTATGTAATAAAGTCTTAAAAAATTATCTATTAATACAACAGAATCTTTATTAGCTAGATTACTTGCAGCTAAAAATTTTGTGAACTGGTCTATAATAATTAAAATAATGCTAAAAATAGCAACAAACATAAATATCTCCTCATTTGTTTAATCTCACGATTAATACAAAATTTCCCTTTTTAGTGTTTCCTTCTAAATTAAAAATCCTAAATCTTCCATAATGTCTAAGAGAAACCAGGTCACCCAATTCTAATTCAAGATGAGACCTTGTTTCCTTCGCAAAGTTGACCTTAACAAGCTCAGACTTTATCATATCCTTAACTTTTGACCTTGAAAGATTAAAAACTTTTGAAATTAAGTTATCCAACCTAAAAGAAGAAACAATTATCTTTTTATAATCGTACTCTTTTTTTGGTAGACCACTTATATCATCTTCTCTTAAAAGTAATATATTATACCTTGATACCTTTGTAAGATTAATTTCAACAAAATTTGCAATTTCTCTTTTCACAAAAAAATAAGTGTATTTTTCCCCAATTAAAATATCACCTATTTTTCCTCTGTCTACACTAAGTCCTAAAATAGAGCCTAGTATATCACCATGTTTAATTTTATTATTAGTTTCAAACTTAAATAGGACGAGGTCAACATCTTCTTTTTCATACATATAAGAGGGGTATATGTAGATAATGCTAGATTCGCTATCTTCATATCCCCCATCAACTTCATAAGAGATGTTGTCCCTAAACCTATTCAATATGGAAATAGATAAATTAATCTCGTGAGGATTTAGGAAGTCTGTTGAAGTCGAAATATGACTATTCATTACAGATTCCATTTTGTCAATTACTCTTCTAATAGAAATCTTTTCTTCAGGTCTGTTAATATGATTAATTAAATCTATTCTGTTTAAATTTACCAAGGGAACATTCCGTTGTTCTTGAGTTGTTCCTTTAATCCATCGATTTCAACATTGTTTGGTGCAAGAATAAAGATATCCTTATTTACCTTTTGCATCTTACCATCAAGTGCATAAAGAGCCCCACTAACAAAATCAAAAATTTGTCTTTTAACATCAACATCAAGTTGTTCAAAGTTAAGAACTACTGCCTTAAAGTCTCTAAGATCATCAACAATAAGTGGTGATTCATCATAAGATAGTGGTTCATGAACTGTAATTACCATGTTGCTTGCTGAAACTTTTGCTTTTGTTGCTGGCTTGTGGCTAACTGGCTTAGGAGTATAAGCTGGTTCTACAGCTTCACTTTCATTTGTCTCCTTTTCAAACTCATCATCAAAATCTTCATACTCATATTCGTCTGCAAAACCAAAGATTTTCTTTAGTTTATCCATTGTTTTTTCTGCCATAATATCCTCCTAATTATAATTTCTATTTCCAAAAAGTTTAGAACCAACTCTAATCATGTTGGAACCTTCTTCTATAGCCAATTTAAAATCATGACTCATTCCCATTGAAAGGTATTTCATTTCTACGCCTTCAAATCTCTTTGATGAAATCTCCTCAAATTTATTATTCATTTTCTCAAATAATTTTCTTAGCAAAAGTTCATCTTCGGTATTTGGAGCAATAGCCATAAGACCCTTAATTTTTAAATTTTTATATTCAAGAAGTTCATATATAAAGGCTTCTGTTTCATCATACTTTATACCAAACTTACTATCTTCATCCCCAATATTAATTTGAACTAAGCATTCGACAATAATGCCATCTTTTTTTGCTCTTTTGTCAATTTCTTCGGCAAGCTTAATCCTATCAAGTGACTGAATTAATTTAACTTTATTATAAATATATTTTACTTTATTAGTCTGTAAATTTCCAATTAAATGAAAATTTAATTCATTATTTTTTAAACTTTCTTTAATTTTTTCATCTTCAATCTTAGAAACAAGTTCTTGGACTTTATTCTCACCAAAATCTTTGACTCCCAGCTTGTTAAATTCATCAATCATTTCCACTGGGTGAGTTTTAGAAACAGCTATTAGCTTAACATTTCTATTAAAGTTAGACTTGTCCTTGGCTATTTCTATATCTTCATAAAGTTTTTTTAAATTATCTTTTAAATTCAACTTATCACCTCAGTTTAATATCCTTGATTCATCAACTGTTTTTGGGTTAATTACTATCGCGTCATTAACAGTTAAGGTCTTGTAGGATTTCTCTCCTATGCTAAATACAGATTGCTTATTGCCTCTATTAATAAACACTGTGTCATTTGATTCACTTACAATATCAACTGGCACAAACTTTACAAGTCCTTTGATTTCTTGTACATAAACTCCTGTGAGATCATTTCTCTCAATCAAAGTAGATTTTGGAATTTCAAAACCCTTAGTTTTATTTACAATTATTTTACCATCGTGAACTCTATTTGAGTACATATTTTCAAAATATCTGTCTAAACTAACGATAATAACTGCATGGTTTTCATCTTTATTTATTTTTTCCACAACACCATACATATCTTCTATATCTGGTATTTGAATTTTTACAGAATCACCTATGTTATAGTTCGCAATATTTGATGCATTTGAAATAGTACAGGCTACTTTCCAATTTAAATTGTTGATAATCTTAAAGAGTGGTTCTCCTTTTTTAACCTTTGTTTCCATTTCAAGATTTTTAAAGTTATAATTCCTATTTAAATACTTGTATGTAAACTTATCAAGGTCATTATTATTAAAGTACTCTTCATTTCCGTCAATTTTATAGGAAACAATTCCGCTAAATTCTGATCTATAAGAAAAGTTATATTTAGAAATCTCCTTTTCTAATTCTTCTTTTTTATTATTTAAAGCAGTTTCAGACATTTCAAGATACTCTTTTAGTTCAGCCGTGTTTATATTTTCACCAATCCCATTATCTGAGGAGTTTATATCATAATAAACACCAGCAAAATTTTTATTTTTTATCTCTTCTTGCAAATTCTTTGTAAAAGTTTTTGAATTTTCTTTTTCTAAGGGTTCAATTCCCTTTTTAATTTTAATAGCTGCATTTACCTTAGCTAATTCATCTTTTAAAGAAGATACATCGCCCATTAAGTTTAAGTTTGCAACTTCATATCCAGAAGGAACTTTTTGACCTTCACTTGCGTGGAAAACTACTACTCCATCGCCATTTGCATAGTAAGCTTTCTCTTCGAAAAGATTATATATTGTTGTGTCAATGTCTTTTTCAAAAGTGGTTAAAGTTGGAAAAATTGTTTTATAATCATTTACTCGATTTCCCCTTAATAACTTTCCAAAAACCATTAGCAAAAATAAAATAATCAAAAGAGCAAAAGCTCTTCTTTTTATATATTTATTTTTATTTTTAAAATTGCTCAAAAAACCACCTATTTACCAAATTATTATATCATAAAGTTTTATAATAAGATATTATTCGAAAAAGATTTGCTCTATTTCGTCTTTATTTTCCCTAGTCATAAGTTCGTACACTGCCTTGTTTGGATCGTATCCTTCATAAAGGACTTTATATAGGGCATTTGTTATCGGCATTTCTATGTTTTTTATTTTCGCAAGTTTATAGGCCGATTTAACAGTTTTTACGCCTTCAACAACTTGTCCAACCTCATTACAAGCTTCTTCCATAGACTTACCTTCTCCAATTAATATACCAGCTCTTCTATTTCTAGAATGCATACTTGTGCAAGTAACAATTAAGTCCCCAATGCCAGATAATCCATTAAAAGTATGTGGATTTGCACCCAATGAAATCCCTAGCTTACTCATTTCATAAATACCACGAGTCATAAGTGCTGCCTTAGAATTATCTCCATAAGCTAATCCGTCATTCATGCCTGCTGCTAAGGCAATAATATTTTTTAAAGCTCCACCCATTTCTACACCAACAAGATCCGGATTTGTGTAAATTCTAAAAATTGGAGTGGAGAACTCATGTTGTATAGTTTGTGCAACTTTTAGATTTTCAGAGGATGCAACAAGAGTCGTCGGTATGTCTTTACCAACTTCTTCAGCATGAGAAGGACCAGAAAGTGCAACAAAAGGATTATCTTTTAATATTTCAGCAGAAATTTCTGATATTCTATCTAAACTTTCTACCTCAATACCTTTGGAAAGATTTACTATAATAGTTTCATTAGATATCTTGCCTTTAATATTAGTTAAAACTTCTCTTATACTTGAAGTTGGAACTGCAATTATAAATACATCAATATTTTGAAGCACACTATCCAAATTATTGGTTAAATTAATTTCTTTTCCAAATTTAGCTCCAGGAAGGTACTTTGTATTTTCTTTGTTTTTCCTAATGTCTTCAATTACCTCTTTATTTCTAATATAGAAGTTTAATTCATGACCCTTATTGGACAAAAGTCTTGCTATTGCAGTTCCCCAGCTTCCTCCACCACAAAGAGTAATTTTCATTTCTTTCCTCCTATCTTATTCTCATTTCCCAAGATAATTCTCTTAATATTATCCTTGTGTCTAATTATTCCAATAATAGCAATAGCATCAATTATTGCAATATTAGATGATGTTAAGTTAGACATAAAGGTATAGACAATAATAATCGAAACAAAAAATAATATTGAACCTACAGAAACCATCTTCGTTAATAAAGTTCCCAAGACCCATACAATGTAGCATATTAAAGTCAAGGGAAAATTAAATAAGGCTAAGGCTCCCAAAGTTGTAGCGACTCCCTTACCACCCTTAAACTTCATATAAAAGGGAAAATCATGGCCAAGGACTGCTCCAAGTATTCCTAGTGGAACAAACTCATTACCAAATAATCTTCTTATAAGAATAGTAACCAAGGCTCCTTTTAAAAAATCTATAACAAAAGTAAGGACACCAGCTTTTTTCCCAAGAACTCTCATGGCATTAGTAGTTCCTGCATTTCCCGAACCGTATTTTCTAATATCCTTGTGTAAAAAAATATTTCCAATTATGTAGGACCCAGAAATAGTTCCCACAAAATAAGATATTAATAAAGTTAAAAAATAGTTCATCTTTTTGGGCCCTTATCAGCTCTTGGGCTTGTTCTATTTTTTAGTTCCAAGATTATTGGTGTTCCATCAAAGGAATAAGTATCTCTTATTTGATTTTCAATATACCTTAAGTAAGAGAAATGGAAAAGTTCTTTATCATTTACTGATAACAAAAATTTTGGTGGTCTAACACTAACTTGTGAACCATAATATAATTTTCCCCTCTTCCCCTTATCTGAAGGTGGTTGATTCATTAAAACAGCCTTGTTTAAAATATCATTTAAAACACCAGTTTGAATTCTATGGTTGTAGTTGTTATTAACAAGCTCTATCATATCTAAGAATTCATTTACTCTTTGTCCTGTCTTAGCAGATATAAAAACAATTGGTGCGTAGGTTACAAAGGGAAGCTCTTCTCTAATCTTCTTTTCGAAGTTTCTCATAGTCTTTGTTTCTTTTTCGAGCGCATCCCACTTATTCACAGCAATTATAATTGCCTTATTGTTGTCATGAGCATAACCAACTATTTTAGAATCCTGTTCAGTTACCCCTTCTAGGGCGTCAATCATAAGAACACATACATTTGATCTTTCAATCGCTGTTAGAGTCCTAATAACTGAGTAACGTTCAACACCAGGTACAATTTTCTTTTTCTTCCTTAAACCTGCTGTATCTACAAATATATATTCATTCCCCTTATACTCTATAAGAGAGTCAATAGAGTCACGTGTTGTACCAGGAATATTTGTTACAATGGACCTGTTTTCTCCTGTTAAATAATTTAATAAAGAAGACTTTCCTACATTCGGCTTACCGATTAGGGTTACTCTTATGTTATCATCCTCTTCCAGTTCATCAACTGGAGTTAGACCATCTACAACTTCATCCAAAAGATCTCCAACTCCTGAACCTTGTTCTGCACTTATGCCAATAGGTTCACCAAGACCTAATTCGAAAAAGTCATAAATATTATCCTTTGTTATTTTAGAGTCATACTTATTTACAGCGAGTACAACCTTAGTCTTTGTCTTCCTTAGAAAATTAGAAATTTCTCTGTCTGTTGGATTTACACCTTCAGCTCCATCAACTACAAAGATTACAACATCAGAAGTTTCTAAAGCTATATCAATTTGTGTCTTAATACTGGACATAAAAATATTTTCATCTTTAAGATCTAGTCCACCAGTATCAACTAATAAAAATTTATAATTTAGCCAAGTTGCAGGCTGATAAATTCTATCTCTAGTAACACCTGGAGTATCTTCAGTTATTGATACCTTCCTGCCAACTATTTTATTAAATAGTGTAGATTTGCCTACATTTGGTCTGCCAATTATTGAAATTATGGGCATTTCCATATAATCACCCCTATCTTAATTATTATATCAAAGGAGATTATTTTATTCAATTTACTAATTTCGTTGAGAATAAAAAAACTCCATAGTATAATGATTTTGGTGATAGCATGGCTAAAGTCTTAAATAATATTAAAGATGCTAAGGACTTAATGAATTTATCTCTCTATACAGGTGCTCTTTTAATTCAAAATGGAGCAGAATCTTATAGGGCTGAAGATACAATTGAAAGAATTTGTAAATCTGTTTCAAATATTTCTAATGTATCAGCGTATGCTCTTCCCTCTGCAATTTTCATTTCAATGGAGTTTGAGGGAGAAACTCTTAGCAACTTTAGAAAAATTACAATTTCTGATACAAATTTATATAAAATTGACAGAGTAAATTCTTTTTCTAGGGATTTTGTTTCTCATGACCTTTCTATAAAAGAAGCCTATGACAGACTTTTTGAAATTGATGGAACAGAAGAAAACTCAAAAAAAATTTATTTTGGCGGTGGAATAGCAGCATCCTTCTTCTCTGTTTTATTCGGAGGAGACGTTAAAGACTTTGCTGCTAGTTTCTTTATTGGAATACTAATATCGCTTGTTTTAGAAAAGTTGTCTTATTTAAAACTTTCATTTTTTATAAATAATATTATTTGTGCATTTATAACTTCAATTCTTGCAATTATTTGCGTTTACTTTGGCCTTGGTTCTAATATAGATATGATTATAATTGGTGTGATTATGCTTTTGGTACCAGGAGTAGCTATAACAAACTCTGTTAGAGATATTATGAGTGGAGAATTTATTACTGGAGCTATTACCATGATTAAAGCATTTTTTATAGCCCTAGCCATTGCCTTTGGAGTCGGTGTTGGTCTTAAGTTAATGAGGTTTATATTATGATTAAAAAAAGTATTATCCAATTTTTATTATCTACTCTTGCAACTTACGGTTTCACAATTTATTTTAAACTTCCAAAAAGAGTCAGGTTAATAACATCAGCTTTATCAGGTTTTATTTGGGTCGTATATGAACTCCTCTTCGCTTTTAGTGATAACTATATGGTTTCTTACTTGTTATCTTCCTTTTTAATTGGAGTGTGTTCTGAATCTTTCGCAGTTTGTTTTAAAAAACCTGCAACAGTCTTCACACTTCCCTGCCTAGTACCTCTAGTACCAGGAGCCGGAATGTACTACATTATGTATTACTTCATAGAGTCTGATTATGTTGTTATGAGAGAGCATGTTATAAAAACAACATTAACGACTTCTGCACTTGCCTTAGGAATAGTTTTGTCTCAAGGTATCGTAAGAATAATAAGAGAATTAATTAGAAATTATAAAAGCAATAGATTAAGCAATAATTTGAGTCAATAATAGATTTATTATTTTAGACAGTACAAAACCCTAGGTAATTTTGCCTAGGGTTTAATTTATATTTTTATTTAATTTTTAATTATCTCTCGTTTAATTTCTTAACAAGCATTTCGTTTGCAACTTTTGGGTTTGCCTTTCCTCTTGACTTTTTCATTACTTGTCCAACTAAGAATCCAAGAGCTCTGTCTTTTCCTTCTTTAAAGTCAATAATTGACTGTTCATTTTCATCTAGAACTTCGTCTACAATTTTTTCTATTGCAGATAAATCTGTCATTTGTACAAGACCAAGTCTCTCAATTATCTCTTTTGCTCCATCACCAGTTTCAAACATTTCTCTTAAAACTTTTTTACCAGCATTGTTGCTAATTTTTTCACTCTTGATTGAATTTAATAACTCTATAAATTCTTTATTTTCAAAAGGTAGTTTAAAATCTTCATCATTAGAAATTTCAACTCTTCTTAAAATTTCTGTTTGAATCCAGTTTGATAAAAGAGTGTAGTCTTTAAATTCCTTTGCAAGTTCTTCAAAGAATTTTGCAAGTTCTCTTGATGAAGTTAAAACTTGCGCATCTTCAAGTGTAATTTCATATTCCTTTACAAATCTTTCAATCATTTGTTCGGGTAGTTCTGGCATTTTATCTACTACTTCTTTTATTTCTTCATCTGTGATATGAACTATCGGAAGATCACCTTCTGGTGCAAACCTATAGTCATTTGCAGTGTACTTAACCCTCATTAAGATAGTTTCATTTTTTGCGTCGTCCCATCTTCTAGTAGTCCTAATTTCATCTTCATGATTTTCAAGAAGTTTTATGTGTCTTTCTACTTCAAAATCAATTGCCTTTTCAACACCCCTGAATGAGTTAAGATTTTTAACTTCTGTTATAGCAGTCTTTTCACCTGTCTCCATATCCTTGACGTTTACGTTAACGTCACATCTAAGGGACCCTTCTTCCATCTTACAGTCAGATATACCTAAGAACCTAAGAGTTGACTTTAATTTTTCTAGAAAGTCTCGAGCTTCTTTTCCACTAGAAATATCTGGTCTAGTTACGATTTCTATTAGAGGAACACCGCATCTGTTGTAATCCATTAGTGTTTCGTTGTCTTCTGTATGAAGACTTTTTGCTGTATCCTCTTCCATTTGAATTTGGAAAAGACCAATTTTTTTCTTTCCATCCTCTGTGTCTATTTCAAGATAACCATCAGTGCAAATTGGTTTGTCATTTTGTGTGATTTGAAAACCCTTTGTTAAGTCTGGATAAAAATAATTTTTTCTATCAAATTTTGATTTGTTATTAATCTTACAGTTAAAAGCAGTTCCTGCCATTATAGTATAGTTGACTACATTTCTATTTAGGACAGGCATTCCACCAGGAAGGGCTAAGCATACTGGACATACATTTGTGTTTGGTTCATCGCCAAAGGAGTTTTTACATGAACAAAATGCCTTTGTCTCTGTGGAAAGTTCTACGTGAATTTCCAGTCCTACAATTGTTTTATATCTCATTTGTTTAAGCTCCTTTCAAATGCTAGGGACGCTTGAAGTAGGTCCTTGTCCTTAAATCTCTTACCTGTAAATTCAATACCTATAGAAAGTCCATCTTCACCTGCTGGCATTGGTAGAGAAATTGATGGGGATCCCACCATATTAGCTGGAATTGTAAATAAGTCAGCTTGATATGCTTCAACTGGGCTTATATTATCATCAATTTTAAAAGGAAGAACTGGGAATGTTGGACAAATCATAAAGTCGTAATCCTTAAACATTCTATCCATATCTCTTTTAATTAAACCTCTAACCTTTAGAGCCTTGTAATAAAATTCTTCAGCATTATCCATAGATAGAATATTAGTGCCTATCATAATTCTTCTCTTAACTTCATCACCAAAGCCTTCACTTCTTGAAGCACGATACATTTCTTCAATTGTTTCAAATTTTTTGTCTGTTCTGTGACCATATCTTATGGAATCAAAACGAGCCAAGTTAGATGCGATTTCTCCATTGACTAGGATGTTATAAGTTTCTATAGTGTGGTTTAAGGATTCGATGTCGTACTCGTCTACTTTTGCACCACAATCTCTTAAAATTTCAATTGCCTTTTCAAGTTCGCTTCTAACTCTCTCATTCAAATCCATTTCTAAATACGTTTTAGGAATAGCAAACTTTTTACCTTCAAGATTTTTAATTACTTCATCTGAAAAATCAAAATCAAAATTTAATCCAGGATTTCCAACAGAAGTCGCATCTCTTTCATCTCTACCTTCTATTACATTAAACATCATAGTAAGGTCTCTAACATCATTTGCAATAACTCCAGGTTGGTCAAAGGTATTTGCCATTGAAGCCATACCAAATCTAGAAATTGAACCATAAGTTGGTTTCATACCAACAGTCTTACAAAAGCTTGAAGGTTGTCTTACAGACCCACCAGTATCAGATCCAATAGAAATAGCTGCCATATTAGCACTAACAGACGCAGCTGAACCACCTGAGGATCCACCAGAAACCCTTGTAGTATCAAGTGGGTTTTTTGTTACCCCAAAGTATGAAGTTCTAGTTGATGCTCCCATGGCAAATTCATCTAAGTTTACCTTACCTAATATGACTCCATCATTATCCTTTATTTTTTTAACTAGTGTGGCATCATAGGGTGAAATATAATTTTCAAGCATTCTAGAGCCGCAAGTCATTTTTACATTTTTTACAGAAATATTGTCTTTAATAGAAATAGGAATCCCAGCAAGAGGTGACATCTCTTCTCTGTTATGGAATTTTTCATCCACTTCCTTTGCTTTTTTTAATGCCAATTCTTCTGTAACTGTAATATAAGAATTAATTTCTTTATCTTTTTCTTTAATATTATCTAAAAATTCTCTTGTAACTTCCTCACAAGAAAAATCTCTATTTCTATAACCTTGAGCTATCTCCCAAGCCTTTAATTTGCTAAAAGTCATGAGTCCCTCCTATTCTACAAACTTGATAAGTTTAAAATAACCGTATTTTTTAGTAGCGGCATTTTCTAGTGCCTCTTCTTGAGAAAGAGACTCTCTTGTTTTATCTTCACGAATATTATTTTCTGTTCCATTGACTTGAAATACCATTTCAACACCATCAGTGTCAATTTCTTTTATTTTATTTACAAGTTCAATATTTTCATCAAAGCTTGGTGCAAACTTATCTAGCTCTTCATCAGTAAAATCTATTTGAGCAATATTTGCAATATGCCTTATGTCTTCTTTATTCATTTAAACCTCCTACTAAATCTTCAAGTTCTTCTAAACTCAAAATTTTTATATCTAAGGACCTTGCTTTCTCATACTTAGATCCTGGGTTCTCTCCTACAACAACATAATCAGTGTTTTTACTTACTGATCCTGTTACCTTAGCACCTAAGGATATCAATTTTTCTTCTAATTCTTTTCTAGGAATTTCTAAAGTTCCTGTTAATACAAGAGTTTTTTTATCAAGTGGCTTAGGTCCATTATTGTCATCTTCATATATAGGATTTAAACCTAAGTCAAATAACTCATCTACTGCCCCAATAATTCTATCATCGTGGAAAAATTCTACAATCTCTTTTGCAGTGATACTTCCAATATCTCCTATAGAAACTAGTTCCTCTTCCTTGGAATTTTTTAATTTGTCAAAGGAATTAAAGTGATTAGCTAAGTCTCTAGCCGTTTTTATACCTACATTAGGTATGCCAAGGGCATATATAAAATTTGATAAATGTGGCTTTTTAGAGTTTTCAATTGCTTTTAGAAGATTGTTCGTCCTCTTTTCTTTGAAACCTTCTATTTTAATTATATCTTCATATTTAAGCTTGTAAATATCAGGGATTTCTTTCAATCCAATAGTAGCCATTAACTTTTCAATAGTTTTCTCACTAAAACCCTCAATGTCCATGGCATCCCTTGATGCAAAATGTGTGAGCCTAGAAACTAATTGTGGCACACAGGATAAGGTATTAGGACAAAATATGTGGACTCCATCTTGATAAAGATGTGACCCACAATAAGGACAAGTTTTTGGCTTTTCTATTTCACGTGTTTCGTTGTCACTTGGAAGAGTCCCTAATATTTCTGGTATAACATCGTTAGACCTTCTTATTAAAACTCTTGAGCCTATTCTAACTCTTTTCCTAAGTATATCATCGTAATTATTTAAGGTCGCTCTTTGAACCGTTACTCCACCAATATCAACTGGCTCAAGAATAGCTGACGGAGTAACCTTAGCTGTCCTTCCAACATTCCAAACTACATCAAGAAGTGTAGTTGAAATTTCTTCTGCTTCAAATTTATAAGCAACTGCCCAACGAGGAAACTTATTTGTATAACCAAGAGCTTTTCTAGTTTCTATGTCATTTACCTTTATAGTTACTCCATCGATTAAAATATCCAGCTTATTTCTATTTTCGCCAATTTCTTTTATTTTTTGTATTATGTCTGAGAATTTTTTGACTTTAAAATTATATTTTGAAACTTTAAAATTATTATCTCTTAAGAATTTTTTAATATCATCATCTGATTTAAAGATATCTTCTTCAATATAGCCAACATTATAGAAAAAAGCTGTCAAGTGCCTTTTCTTAGTAACCTTTGGGTCTAAGTTTCTTAGAGCACCCGCTGCTGCATTTCTAGCATTTTTTAATTTCTCATCATTTTCTTGGTTATATTTTTCTAATTCAGATAGAGGCATCAAGCCTTCTCCCTGAACTTCAATTTTACCGGGATAAGATATCCTTAGGGGAACAGAGTAAATAGTCTTTACTTGTTCTAGAATTTCTTCACCAATTATTCCATTGCCCCTAGTCGATGCCATAACGAGATTTTGATTTTCATAGGTTAAATTAATTGTAAGTCCATCAAACTTAAGCTCAACTATAAACTCCGGTTCTGGCAATTTATTTACACTATTATGATTATAATCACTTACAAATTTTTTAATTCTATTAAACCATCCAAGAAGAGCATCATCTCCCTGAGCCTTATCCATTGAATAAAGTCTTGCAAGATGAATATGTTTTTCAAATTTACTAAGGACAGCACCACCTACTCTACTCGTAGGTGAATAAGGAAGGACTATTCCACTTTCTTTTTCTAAGTTAACTAACTTGTCATAAAGTCTGTCATACTCAGCATCAGAAAGAAGTGGGTCGTCAAGAGTATAATAATGGTAATTTAATTTATCAATTTCCTTGATTAAGTTTTCCATTTCTTTTATTTTTTCATTCATAAGTCACCAACTAATCAATTAATTTAATAGGAGCAACAGACAGCATTAGTCTTTTTAATCCCTTTTTATCAAAGGAAATAACCACTTCATAATCTCCATTTTTTTCTTTCTTTTGGACTACCATGCCTTTGCCAAATATTTTATGTTTAACTTTATCCCCAACATTTATGTTCACATTAGTTGGATTATTAACACTCTTACTGACTTCGTCCTTCTTCTCTATTCCAAAAAATTTATTTTTCCTATTAACTGAAGGTTTATTTCCTTCATTATAGTCGCGAATTTCTAATAGTTCTCTACTCTTATCTTCAATAATGTCTATTGTCTCGCCCATCTCATTGATAAATCTACTCCTTCTTGCAGGAGTTAACTTACCATACAAAGACCTAGTCCTAGAAGATGAAATAAATAGATTGTTGCAGGCTCTCGTAACTCCTACATAACAAAGTCTTCTTTCTTCTTCAACCTCTTCTTCACTTTCAATAGATCTGTTAGATGGAAAAAGACCTTCTTCAAATCCAACTAAAAATACTGTTGAAAATTCCAAACCCTTTGCAGCGTGCATGGTCATAAGATTGACTCCACTTTCTTCGGAAGTCTTATCAACATCAGATAAAAGGGAAAGGGTATTTAAATATTCGGCAAGTTCAACTCCTTCTCTATCATATTCCATTATATTAGAATGAAGCTCTTCAATATTTTCGAGCCTTGTCTTGGCTTCAATTGTATTTTGATTTTTTAAATCTTCTACATAACCACTTTCATATAATACTTCTTCAAAAAGCTTTCCTATTGAAAGTTTTTCAGATCTATCCTTTAAAATCTTTAAAATACTTCCAAAATCTCTAATATTTTTTCTTGCCCTAATATTCAAATCTTCAAATTCATCAATATTTGTCACAAGGTCATAAAGTGAAATCCCATTTTTATCAGCATAATCCAGTAAATCAGCTAGGGATGTATCTCCTATACCTCTCTTTGGTCTGTTTATTATCCTAGATAGACTTACATTATCATCTGTATTATTTATAGCTCTCAAATAAGCTAGGACGTCCTTTACTTCCATCCTGTCGTAGAATTTAAGTCCGCCTACAATCTTATAGGGTATGCTTTCTCTCACTAAAGCCTCTTCAAAACCTCTTGACTGAGCATTGGTCCTATATAAGATAGCCATATTTTTAAATTCTTCACCCTTGTAATGAAGACCTATTATCTTATTTACTACTTCATATTCTTCTTCATTTGAATGTGGAAATTCTCTATAAACTACAGGACTACCTTCATTTCTTGAAGTCCAAAGATTTTTATCAATCCTACTTGTGTTATTTTCTATAACCTTATTAGCTACTTCAAGAATTTTTTGTGTGGATCTATAATTCTGTTCTAGTTTTACAATTTTTGCACCAGGAAAATCTTTATGGAAGTTTAAGATATTATTGATATCAGCACCACGCCACTTATAAATGGATTGGTCGTTATCTCCAACTACTGTAAGATTGGGTTCCTTTCCTGCCACTAGTTTGATAAATTCATATTGAATTTTATTAGTATCTTGGTATTCATCAACGAAGATATATTCAAACTTATTTCTATAAAATTCTCTTACATCTTCATAATCTCTTAAAATATCAACTGTCTTTATTAGGAGATCATCAAAGTCCAAGGAGTTATTGCCTACTAATTTTTTTTCATAAATCTCATAAATTTTACCAAGATTTTCTTTAAAAAAATTGTTTTTATTTAGATCTACATATTCTTGTGGACTTAATCCTTCACTTTTGATATTTAAAATGTCATTAACAAGAGCTCTTGGTTTATAAATATCCCTATCTAGTCCTAGTTCTGCTATTGCTTCTTTTACAACAGTAATTTGATCGTCCCTGTCATAAATAGTAAAACTAGAGCTATAGCCGATTTTATCTATATTTTTTCTAAGTATTCTAACACAAATTGAATGGAAGGTTCCAATCCACATTGAGGAGATATCTTCGTCGATTAAATTTGAAACTCTATCCCTCATTTCATTTGCAGCCTTATTTGTAAATGTAATTGCCAAAATTTTCCATGATGGAACTTGCAAATCTTCGATTAAATATGCGATTTTAGAAGTTACAACTTTGGTCTTGCCACTTCCAGCCCCTGCTAGAATAAGTAAAGGTCCTTCTGTAGCCAAAAGTGCTTCCTTTTGTTTATCGTTTAATGTATTTATATCCATGACTTCTCCTTACTGCTAAATATTATATGTTTTTTTTGCCTTATTTTCAACTTCTTAAGATGTCTCTTATTACTTGAGAAGCTAGTACCATGCCACAAACTGGTGGTACAAAAGAAATTGAACCAGGAGTCCTATCGCCTGTTTTAATTGGAAGTTCATTTGAACATACTACCTTTAGTTTTTTTATTCCCATATCTTTTAATTTTTTCCTCATAATTCTTGCTACTGGATCATTTTTTGTCTTTTCAATATCAATGACTTCAAACTTTGTAGGATCTAACCTATTGCCTGCTCCCATAGCAGAAATTATTTTTATATTTCTATCGTATGCTTCTTTTATGATTAATAGTTTAGATGTGATTGTGTCAATTGCATCTACAACATAGTCATAAGATTCAAAATCAATATCCCTTATATTTTGTTCACTGACAAATAAGTCATATTTTTTTATTTTTAATTTTGGATTAATTTCAAGAAGTCTTTCTTCACAAGCATCAACTTTTCTCATTCCTAAAGTCTTGGTAGTGGCAAAGGCTTGTCTATTTATATTTGTTATCTCGTATTCATCACCATCAACGAGACCTATTTCTCCTATTCCTGCTCTTACCAAAGCCTCAACGCAAGACCCTCCAACTCCACCAAGTCCAAATACAATTACAGATTTATTGTTTATTTTATCAATATCTTCTTTGGGAATCATTCTTTCAGTTCTACTTAAAAATTCCACTTTTCCTCCAATTTGAAAGGGCCGTCAAATGAACAGCCCTTTTACTATTATTTTAATTTTATGTTTGTTAAACTATTTTCGCCAAGGATACCACTACCCTCAACAATGTCGTTTATGTTATGCTTTCTAAAAGTATTAACAGTTATTATTTGTCCAGGACCAAACCTATCAGAATCAGATTCAATAACTTTAAGCCTAATAAAACTTACATTTTTGCTGTCTATAATTTCAATAACTTGACCCTTAAAGTTAATTGGGATGTTAGCTTCAGCAGCTTCTAATTCTCCAACAACATCGTGTGGCTTAGCATTTAATTCATTATTATCTAAGATTGTATTTTTATCAATATTGTTATCCTTTTCTAAAGAATTATTTTTTATATCCTTATTGTTTTCTTCTGTATTAACTAATAAATCTTCAGCATTGACTTCTTTATGTTTTCTTACCTTGTCCAAATTATTATTAAAATGTTCAAGAGATTTAGAAGTAATGACAGCCATCTCACTTCTTCTTATTGCAAGATTTCCATTAAAATAGCCCTCTGATCCTGTACTAGTAAAAATTTTTGAATTTACTAGATTTGGAAGATACTCAATAGTGAGAGGATTAATTTTTTTCTTATCCTTATACTTTAAATTACTTGTGTCTTTACTCTTATTTATATTTAAAGCTCTGGCAAAATAAACGGCTATGGAGTTTCTATTTGGGTAAAGCTTATTATCTAGAAATCCTCTTTCGCGAGCATTTATTAATGTCTTTTCAGTGATTGTGCCGTGGTATAAGTTGAAACAAATTGCATCTTTAGCCCAGTCTATGACTCCATTAGCATTTGCTGTTTCCATGTAAGCTTCTCTAGCTAACCTCATATCATCCTCACTTGGATTTAAAAGAGTTTTTATTATTTGCATAGTTTCCAAAAAACTAACAGGATTGTTTGGTCTAAAAGTTCCATCTTCATAACCATTTAAAATATTTTTTTTTGATAGTTCTTCCACATATTTGTATGCCCATTCTGTCTTTCCACTATTCTTTACATCAGTAAATGATTTAGCAAAAATACTTCCTGGAGCTAATACAAGGGAAAGAAGTAAGTTTATTACTATAATTTTCTTTTTCATATAATCACTCCGTCCTAAATTATAGCACAAATTTTTATAAAAAAAATAGAAACCCTCATGGGTTCCTATCTTATCTTAACTATTAGAAGTTCGGTACTCCATTATTTTTATAAAAGTTATTTCTGTTATAATCACTATTGTAACGATTAGTATTTAAAAAATATTTGTAATCTTGAAAGTCTTTCTTATTAGTAGTTCTATTTGCATAGTTTAAATAAACTCTCGGATTTCCTATATATTTATTATTTGAATCTGCAATAATTTCACCGTCATAATTTAAATAACCATCAAAAGACACAACATCATATAAATCTAAATTTTGTCCAGTTTGGAAATAAATTACTTTTCCTGGTTCTATTTTTGTATTATCTGATTGAATAACTCTTAATCCAATTTTAAAAACATTGTAATTATAACCAACATCAACCTTACTTACAACCTGAAACATTGCACTAAATTTAAGGTTAGAATCCACCAAAGTAATTGTTTCAACATCACCGAAACTATTTAATGATAAAAGAACACTCTTTCCTTTTAAATAACTTTCTGTAACTTGAGTTTGTTTAACACCATTATAAGATTTTATTTCATAACGATCAGCAAGATAATATTTCCTTGTATATCCATCAGTTGTAATTATATCAATATATCTATTTGATCTTATATTCGTAAAGGATGATTCATCTCCACTATATCCTACAACATCTCCCACTACATTTGTATTAGTTTGGTTATTTGATGCGAGTCCCATAGCAACTTTATAGTTTACATAAAGTGTTATATTGTCATTAATTGTTATTCTATCTAAATCTCTTGTAGAATTTGTGATATAAAATTCGTAATCCTTATTATCTTTTAATCTTATCTTCAAAGATGCTCTATCTTTATTAGATGTGTCTACTGAAATGATTCTTCCGGTAACATTAGCTTCTTTAGGGAATACTGTTATTTCTGTTATTTTATTATCAGAATTTGTCTTAAATTCAACTAAGTCATCTACTGCAATGTCTTCTAATTTTAAGTCTTTGCCATAAGCTTTGATTTTTACATTTTTATCTAAATCAAAAGTTTTTGTATCTGATGTTGAAATCTTTGAAGTAGTTCTAAAGTTTATAGAATCTGAGTTGTCTCTGTATCTAAGAGTGATTTGATTGTTACCCTTAGAGTTAACATATCCAACCATATCAAGCATTGCATTTGTAACTGTTATAGTCTTTGCAGTACCTTCTCTTTCACCAGACTTAGCCTTAACATATTCGATTTCAACTTCTTGTCCAGCCTTAACGTCTTCAAGCTTAATGTCCTTATCTTTTAATTTATACTTTGTGTTGCTATCAATATCAAAAGAATATTTTGAACCCTTAGTTTCGATTATAACAACATTAACATTGTTAAGCTTTGAAGAAAGAATAACTGTACCCTTAATCTTTTCAGTTTTTGCTTCAATCTTATTTTTTTCTGCATAATCAAAGGAAGCCTTTGTAATTATTGCAGTTTCGGCACGAGTGATTGCTCTATCACCTTCAAAGTTTCCATCAGATCCAGTTGAAGCGAATATTTTTGCATCTACAAGAGAAGATAAATAACCCTTAAGAGTTTCGCTCATCTTATCCTTATCCTTATGTTTTAAAAGGCTTGTATTTCCATTTGGACTAAGTTGTAGTGCCCTTGCAAAGAAAATTGCTATGTCGCTTCTAGTTGGGTATTCTCTACCACTTATTTTAAAGAAACCTCTTTCATTTGCTTTCTTTAAAGAGCTTTCATCTAGGTAACCTCTGTGAAGTGCTAGGCATATTGCTTCTTCTGCCCAAGAGTTTACACCGTTATCTTTAGCGATTTTAGAATATTTTTCTTTAGCAGTTTTTAACTCTTGATCACTTGGCCTTAAAACTTGTTTGATTAGTTGTAGAAGCTCTTCTAGAGAAACAGATTCAGCTGGTTTAAACTCTCCATCAGGGTGTCCATTAATAATATTGTTGTCACTTAATTTATCGATAGCATCATAAGCCCAAGAATATTTGTTGTTTTTCTTTTTTACATCTTTGAACTCTTTTGCAAAAGTTGCACTTGGCGCTAGCATCAAAGCTGCAAGTCCAAGAGCAGCAGCTCTCTTTAAATTGTTGGATTTCATAATAAAACCTCCATTTTCTTTCTAGATCTTTTAATCATTATAACATAAATCTACTTTTATGAAATTTAGAATTTATTAAAATTCTATTAAATTAACAAGGAAAAGTCTCTATTAAAACAATATCTTGAATAAACTTAGCTCTTATTTGGTATAATTAAGCTAAGTGATACATACACTAATGTAAAAATTTTTTAAAGGAGTGATAAGATGCGATATATGCCAGTGAGCTTAGATACTCTCGACAAAAAAATCCTAATTTTAGGGGGAGGTTATCTTGCCTATTCTGCTTTAAAGTCTGTTATTGATTCAGAAGCAGAAATATATATGATTGGAGATTCTTTTACAACGAATATTGTAAATATTGCTGAGAAGTCCCAAGGCAGAATTAAATTAAAGGAACACGAAGTTGATAAAGACTTTATGTTTATGGGCTATGATTATGTACTAATAGCTACTGAAAACTTCGAAGTAAATGAAGCTTTAGAAAAAAGAGCTCTTTCAAGAAAAATGGTTTATCAAAGGTTTGACATCTTGTCTAAGTCTTTGATCTCTATTAATAAATCTATTGAACGAGGACCTTTAACTTTTTCACTAAATTCTTCTAGGATTAACCCAACTATTACTGATATTATTTTTGAAGATTTAGAAAAATTTTCAAAAAAATATAGCATTGAAAAAATTAATATTCTAAATGAAATTAGGTCTGAATTAGTTCGCAAAAATTCACAAAATATTGATGAAATTATTAGAAGACTGTATGAAAGTGAAACTATTAATCTTTCAACTTTCTTGGATAAGATGCCTGGATATAAGATTGAAGATTTAAAATCATCAGAAGATTTAATTGATTCAATTGAAAAGGGAGAAGAAATTAAAACTGAAAAAGAATCTACAATGGAAGATGATCAGCTTATAAAGAAAAATCTTGATGATGCGAAAAACACTTCAAGAGATAAGGATCTTGATAAGTCGAACTTAAATTTAGATTCTTTTAAAGACTTAGATAAGTTTGAAAAATAATTTTAAGAAAGGATGTATAAAATGATTGGTTATGTAGGAAGTATGCCTGGAAAAGTTTTTAACGAAAAAGAATTTACTCTAGTAAAAAAAGTTTTAGCCTCTGGAGAAATTATTGAAAAACACAAGCACCCTGGCTTTACTGTACTTGTAACTATTGTTAAGGGTGAAATAAAAGTACTATTAAATGATGAAGAAGATAGAGAGTTTGAACCAGGTAAGGTTTTGAAGTTTGATGGTGAAAATTATATTTCTATTGAGGCTGTTAAGGCTAGTGAATTTTTTGTTACTCTAATAAAAAAGAATGAGTAAATTGTAATTTAATTTAATATAAGCGTTAATATTAAAATAACCTCATGATTTGTGGTGACCCCATAAAGTTGGACCTAATAC